>CAYUMA010000687.1:0-4573 GCA_964445675.1 uncultured Pseudomonadales bacterium
ACACGGTGCGTGATGCGGTCGAGGCGACGGGTGCCACCGTGTCGGTTATCTATGTGCCGGCGCCGTTCTGCAAGGATTCGATTCTCGAAGCCATTGGTGCGGGGTTGAAGCTCGTGGTCTGTATCACCGAGGGGGTACCGACGCTCGACATGCTCGCGATCAAGGCGCGACTCAGCGTCGGTCAAACGCGCTTGATCGGACCCAACTGTCCCGGCGTCATCACGCCGGGGGAGTGCAAGATCGGCATCATGCCAGGCGACATCCATATGCCGGGTAGGGTCGGCATCGTGTCGCGCTCCGGCACGTTGACGTATGAGGCCGTCAAACAGACGACCGATCGCGGTTTCGGCCAGAGCAGCTGCGTCGGCATCGGCGGTGATCCGATCCCGGGCAGTCATTTCATCGACATTCTCGCGCTGTTCGAAAAGGACCCCGCCACCGAAGCAATCGTCATGGTCGGCGAGATCGGCGGTACCGCGGAAGAGGAAGCCGCCGCGTTCATCAAGGACCATGTCAGCAAGCCCGTTGTGTCGTACATCGCCGGCGTCACAGCGCCCCCCGGCAAACGGATGGGCCACGCGGGCGCGATCATTGCGGGCGGCAAAGGCACCGCGGACGAAAAATTCGCGGCGTTGAAAGCCGCCGGTGTGCGCACCGTGCGCAGCCTCGCCGACATCGGCAGTGCGCTGGCGAAAGCCACCGGATGGAAGTGACCCGCTTGATTTGATTGGCCGCGCCCCCATTACGGCGGCTGTTTGGGCGACGCGTGGAGAAATCGGATGACGGTGGCGAGTCAGGCTGAGCAAACACTGGGGTTTCAGGCAGAGGCGCGGCAACTTCTGCAGTTGATGATTCACTCCTTGTATTCGAACAAGGAGATCTTCTTGCGGGAACTCATCTCGAACGCGTCCGATGCGGTCGACAAGCTGCGCTTCGAGGCGCTCGGCGACGCGACACTGATCGAGGCCGATCCGGATCTGCGCATCCGCGTTTCGGTCGACGCGGACGCGGGCACGATCACGATCTCGGATAACGGCATCGGCATGTCGCGCGAGGAAGCGATTGCGAATCTCGGCACGATTGCAAAGTCGGGCACCGCGGAATTCATGGCGAAGCTGTCCGGCGATCGCAAGCAGGACGCCGCGCTGATCGGTCAATTCGGCGTGGGCTTCTACAGCTCGTTCATTGTCGCCGACTCGGTCGACGTACTCACGCGGCGCGCCGATGAACCGGCGGACGCCGCAACTGCGTGGCGTTCGAAGGGTGAAGCGGACTTCACGGTGGCGACCGCGGAAAAAGCGACCCGCGGTACGGACGTCACATTGCATCTGAAAGACGATGCAAAAGAGTTCGCCGACGCGTTTCGACTGCGCAACATCGTGCGCAAGTATTCCGATCACATCGGCGTCGCTGTCGAAATGGTCAAGGAGACGTTCGACGCGGATGACAAGAAGGAAAAGCAGAAGGTCGCGGAAGAGTGGGAGACCGTCAATTCGGCGAAAGCCTTGTGGACCCGACCGCGATCCGACATCACTGATGACGAGTACAAGGAGTTCTACAAACACGTCTCGCACGACTTCGACGATCCGCAGACGTGGAGCCATAACAAGGTCGAAGGCAAACTCGAATACACGAGCTTGTTGTACATACCCAAACACGCGCCGTTCGACTTGTGGAACCGGGATGCACCGCGGGGTCTGAAACTGTATGTGCAGCGCGTCTACATCCTGGATCAGGCCGAGCAGTTCCTGCCGCTCTACCTGCGCTTCACGAAAGGTGTGCTCGATTCGAACGACCTGCCGCTGAACGTGTCGCGCGAACTGCTGCAGCAGGATGAGCGCGTCCAGACCATCAAGAGTGCACTGGCTAAGCGCGTGCTCGACATGCTCGCGAAGCTCGCGACGTCGGACGCCGATGCGTATGCCAGCTTCTACAAGGAATTTGGCGAGGTTCTGAAGGAAGGCCCGGCCGAGGATTTCTCGAACCGCGAAGCGATCGCGAAACTGCTGCGATTCTCATCGACCCACACGGATGATGAAACGCCGACGGTGACGTTGCCCGACTACGTCTCGCGCATGAAGGACGGTCAGAACGAGATCTACTACATCTGTGCCGACAATTTCGCGACGGCGAAGAGTTCGCCGCAACTCGAGCTGCTGCGCAAGCGCGGGGTCGAAGCGCTGCTGCTGCACGAACGACTCGATGACTGGCTGATGTCGACACTCGCAGAATTCGACGGCAAGAAATTCCGCGATGTCACGCGGGGCGACCTGCAACTTCCGGGCAGCGACGACGACAAACCGGCGGCATCGGATTCGATAGATGATGCGCTGATCGAACGCGTCAAGGCGGTGCTCGGCGATCGGGTCGACGCGGTGCGCAAATCGAAACGCCTGACCGCATCGCCGGCGTGTCTGGTCCTCGGCGAACATGCGATGGGCACGCAGATGCGGCGCATCATGGAAGCCGCCGGCCAGCGCGTTCCGGACGCGAAGCCGAACTTCGAGATCAACCCGACGCATCCGCTGCTGCATCGACTCGACGCCGAAACGGACGAGGATCGTTTCCGCGAGCTCACACTCGTGTTGTTCGACCAGGCGGCGCTCGCGGACGGAGGACAGCTGGGTGACCCGGCAGCGTACGTGACGCGTTTGAACGCGTTGCTGCTTGAACTCCTGGGTCGCGACGGCTGATGCCGCATTGAAGCCGGCCGATGAACTGTTCAGCGTTGCCGACTATCTGCGTTGGATGGCGACGTGTCTGTCTCGGTCCAAGGTGCATTACGGTCACGGCACCGACAACGCGTGGGACGAAGCGTTGGCGTTGCTGTGTGGGCGGCTCGGCATTGCGACCGACGAACTGGAATTCGTGCTGGCAGCCCGCTTGACGCAGCCTGAGCGCAAGGAGTTGGTGCGGCTGCTCGAACGCCGCATCGTGGATCGGATCCCGGTTCCCTACCTCGTCGGTGAGGCGTGGTTTGCCGAACGTCGCTATCTCGTCGAACCCGGGGTACTCATTCCCCGCTCGCCGATCGCCGAATTGATCGAGGCGGAATTCGCGCCATGGTTGGGTCGTTCGCCGAGTCGAATACTCGACCTGTGCACCGGCTCGGGCTGCATCGGCATCGCGTGCGCGCACGCATTCCCGGAAGCTGACGTCGTGCTGACGGACATCGACGACGCGGCGCTCGCGCTCGCGCGGAAGAATGTCGCGCTGCATCGCGTCGAGGATCGCGTTTCGGTGGTTCGCGCCGACGTATTCGACGGATTGCCGAAGGCAACGTTCGATTTGATCGTCACGAATCCACCGTATGTCGATGCGGCTGACTTCGCTGAGATGCCACCTGAGTATCGACACGAACCGCGCCACGCGTTGGCGGCCGGCATCGACGGACTCGAAATCATCGAGCGCATCCTGGCGGATGCGCGCAACTGGCTCGATGAGACCGGCTTGCTCGTTGGCGAGGTCGGCGCGAGCGCGGCGAATCTCGTCGCCAAATATCCGCTCGTACCATTCATATGGCCGCAGCTCGAGAACGGCGGTCACGGCGTGTTCGTCATCGAGGCGTCCGAGTTGTCTTGGTCCTGGTGAGCGCCGATACTGCGGCCGGCGATTTCGGGCGACGTTGATGGCAGGCAATACGTTCGGCAAGAGCTTCACCGTCACGACTTTTGGCGAGAGTCATGGCCCCGCGCTCGGCGCCGTGGTCGATGGCTGCCCGCCGGGTCTGCCCCTCAACGAAGCCGATCTGCAACGCGACCTCGATCGGCGCCGGCCGGGTCAGTCGAAATACACGACGCAGCGTCAGGAAGCGGACGAAGTGCGCATCCTGTCCGGCGTGTTCGAAGGCGTGACGACTGGCACGCCGATCGGCCTCGTGATCGAAAATACCGATCAGCGCAGCCGCGACTACACCAACCTGCAGGACGTGTTTCGTCCGGCGCACGCGGACTTTACTTACGATAAGAAGTACGGCGTACGCGATTACCGCGGCGGCGGCAGGTCGTCAGCGCGTGAAACCGCAATGCGTGTCGCGGCCGGCGCGATTGCAAAGAAGTATCTGTTGCAGGAATTCGGCGCGACGGTGCGCGGGTACCTTGCGCAGATCGGGGATATTCGACCGCGGCTGATCGACTGGGACGAAATCGACCGAAATCCGTTTTTCTGTCCCGACGCCGAGGCCGTCCCTGTTATCGCAGATTTCATCGATCGCCTGCGTAAAGACGGCAACTCGATCGGCGCGCGCGTCACCGTGGTTGCGAGTGGCGTGCCAGTGGGTCTTGGCGAGCCCGTGTTCGACAAACTGGACGCCGCGATCGCAGGGGCGTTGATGAGCATCAACGCGGTGAAGGGTGTCGAACTTGGCGCCGGCTTTGCGGTCGTCGAGCAGCGCGGCACCGAACACCGCGACGAAATGACTGCAGCAGGTTTTCTCAGCAACAACGCCGGCGGCATATTGGGTGGTATTTCGACAGGCCAGGACATCGTTGCGAGCCTGGCGCTGAAGCCGACTTCGAGCCTGCGGTTGCCGGGGCGCAGCGTGAATGCGCGTGGCGAAGAAGTAGAAGTGGTC
>CAYUMA010000688.1:0-6176 GCA_964445675.1 uncultured Pseudomonadales bacterium
CGGGACTCGCCGCGGGCGCCGCGGTGTTCGCGTTAACGCGGCACCCCGCCGCGGCCGTCGCGAGTTTTGCGGCGGCGCGCAATTGGATGTCGCGCAGCCGCTGACGCGAGTTCTGGCGGTACCGGCGCCGCAATCGAGATGTCGTCGATCACGAGGCGATGGCAGTGCAACGCGAGGCGCGGCCCACGCTGCGCATCGGCATCCGGCTTTCCATACAGCGAATCACCGCTGATCGGGTGACCGATCCAGGCGAGGTGCACGCGCAGCTGGTGGGTACGCCCGGTCAGCGGTTGCAGCGCGAGCAGCGTGTAGCGACCGTCGCCACCGATGCGCCGCAGCCGCGTGATGCTGTCGTGACCATCGGTGCTGCGGCCGGTCAGATGCCAACGGTTGCCGTCGCGTGCGATGCGCTCACGCGGCCCGGCGATGCGGAAGCGACTCTTGCGTCCTTTCGCGAGCGGCAGATCGATCGTGCCGGTGCGGGCACCGAGCCGCAGATCGCCGAGCACGCGCGCGACATAGAATTTTCGGACCGTTCGCGCGGCAAAGGCCTGCGTCAATTGCGCCTGGCGTTGCCGCGTCAGCGCGACGACGAGCACACCGCTGGTGCCCTTGTCGATGCGATGCACCGACAACGGTTCGCGGCCTTCAGCGGCGAGCTGTTCGTGCAGCAGATCCCACAGACACGGCGCGCCGCTGCGATCGGCGAGCAGCGAAACACCGCTGGGTTTGTCGATCGCGAGCAGGTCCGCGTCGCGATACAGGATGTCGATCATTGATGCCGAATGGCTCGTTGATGCCGAATGGCTCATCGATGCCGAAGGCTCATGGATGCCGAACGGCTCATCGACGCGTCCGGCGCGCCGCACCGGATATCACGCGAACGCTTCGGTGAAACGGATGTTGCGCAGCTCGAGGCCCCGTTCGACCACGCCGATCGCGCCGTTGCGGATCATCCATTCGAGGCGATGGTCGCGGTATTCGCGCTTGAAGAGCCCCGCCTGCAGCGCCTGGCGCACGGCCGCCATGCCCGCACTCGCGCCCTGCATCGCCATGGTCGCCGCTTCGGCGGAGACCTTGCGTACGCTGTCGCGCGCGTTGGCGCGCGCGTGCCAATCGGCCAGCGCCGAACCCGCCTCGGGCGCATGACCGAACGATGCCGCACCGTTGACGAACGGGATCACGCACAGGTCACCCGCTCCGAACGTTTCACCATTGAACCAGCGGCCCTTGCCGAGCTGAGACTCGAGCCACTGGTGCCAACGAGACAACTCGGCCGCGCCGGCGGCTTCGAGCCGCAACGCCTCGGCACCCTCGGCGCGCCCGAAGTTGCGGATTTCCGACAGTGCCCACGTGATGGCCTCGAAGTGGGTGTCCATCACCTCTTCGAGCATACGAACCCGGGCGCGATCGATCGGCGCCGAAGGCCACAGCGCCGGTGTCGGCCACTTGTCTTCGATGTATTGCAGAATGATCGTCGAGTCGAAAATGGCGCTATCGCCGTCGAGCAGAGCGGGGACTTCGCGGCGCGGGTTCGCGGCGATGAAGGCGTCATCGGCCTGTCCGCTGCCGATCGCGTTCGGCAACATGCTCGCGAATTCGACACCTTTCTCGAGCAACGCGATTTTCACCTTCTGTCCGTAAGGAGACAGCGGGTGGTCATAAAGCCTCAGCGCCATAGTCATTCTCGAAATCGAAATGGGCCGTCATTCTTTCAGATGATGGTAGAGGCGTCATGGTCAAGTTGTGTCGCTCAGGGACATCAACCAAACTCCTCGTCAATTCAAGTTGCGGGAGGCGTGCCAATGGCAACGATGCGTGCAGCGGTGATGCGTGATTTAAAGATCGTCGCGACCGATGTTCCAGAGCCGATCCCCGGCGCCGGTGAAGTGCTGGTGAAGACCCTCGCGTGCGGGATATGCGGATCCGATCTGCATGCGCTCAAGCACGCGAAACAGTTCGTCGAGAACGCGCCGGGCGGCATGGCCATGGACATCGGCCGCGATGTCGTGATGGGGCACGAGTTCTGCGCCGAAATACTCGACTATGGTCCCGGCACCAGTCGCCGCCTGCCGGTGGGCACGCGCGTGTGTTCGATTCCGATCCTGCTGCGCAGCGGCGCGCCGGTGTCGGTCGGGTACTCAAACGAGGTACCCGGCGGCTATGCACAACGGATGGTGTTGATGGAACCGTTGCTGCTCGCGGTACCGAACGGATTGTCGACCGAACGTGCCGCGCTGACCGAGCCGATGGCCGTGGGTCTGCACGCGGTCGAGATGGCGCGGCTTCAGAGTGACGACGTGCCGCTCGTGATCGGCTGCGGACCGATCGGGCTCGCGGTGATCAGCGTGTTGAAGGCGCGCGACCAGCGGCCGATCATCGCCGCCGATTATTCACCGCTGCGGCGCCGGCTCGCGGAGCAGCTCGGCGCCGACATCGTCCTCGATCCGGCGCAGACGTCGCCGTATACGAGCTGGCGCGAGGTCGCCGCGGTCAGTAAGAGTGGCGGACGCCTGCCCGAAAATCCGCTGACGGGAACGCCGCTGCTGCGCCCGGGTGTGTTTTTCGAATGTGTCGGTGTGCCCGGCGTCATCGATCAGATGCTCGTCGGCGCCGAGCGGGGCTGCCGTTTCGTGATCGTCGGGGTCTGCATGGAGCCGGACCAGATCCGGCCGCTGCTCGGCATCACCAAAGAGATCAATCTGCAGTTCGTGCTCGCGTACACGCCGGAGGAATTCGCGCGGACGCTGACGATGCTTGCCGAGGGCGAGCTGTTCGCCGATCCGCTGGTTACGGGCACCGTCGGCGTTGCCGGTGTCGCGGATGCGTTCCGCGACCTCGCCAGTCCCGAGGCGCACGCGAAGATCATCGTCGAGCCCTGGCGCGAGCGGTGAATCTGCGGGATCTGCGTTACCTCGTCGCGCTGGCGCAACAGCTGCACTTCGGCCGCGCGGCCGACGTGTGCTGCGTCAGTCAGCCGACGCTGTCGACGCAGATCAAGAAGCTCGAAGACGAATTGAAAGTGACGTTGATCGAGCGTTCGAACCGGCAAGTGATACTGACTCCGGTCGGCGCCGCGGTCGCGGCACAGGCGCAGCACGTGCTGCGCGGTGTCGACGACCTGATACGCCTCGCGGAACAGCATCGCGACCCACTCGGCGGCGACCTTCGGCTCGGCGTCATCCCGACCGTCGCGCCGTATCTGCTGCCGCGAATCCTGCCGCTCATCCGGCGCGAATTTCCGAACGTGTCGATCAAGCTGAACGAGGCGCAGACACAGGTCATCATGCAGTTGCTAGCCGATGGCGCGCTGGATGCCGCGATCGTCGCGCTGCCGGTGCCCGGCGAGCACCTCGTCGCGACGAAGCTGTATACCGAACCGTTTTACCTCGCACTCAGCAAGCAACACCCGAAGGCGGGTCGTAAGACCGTGACGCTCGATGATCTTGACGGCGAGCACGTGCTGCTGCTCGAAGACGGACACTGTCTGCGCGATCAGGCGCTGGCGATCTGCAAAACGCACCACGCAGTCGAGAACACCGATTTCCGCGCGACGAGCCTCGAGACGTTGCGGCAGATGGTCGCCGCGAACATCGGCGTCACGCTGATGCCTGAGCTCGCACTCGCCGGGCGCAGTAGTGGGGTCCGCTACATACCTTTTCGCGGTCGCGCACCCGGCCGCGACATCGGCATTGTGTGGCGCGACACGGCGAACCGGGCCGAGCTGTTGGGACATCTGGCGCGGGCGATCCAGAATCCGATACGCTGACGCCCCCGCACGAAAGCCACCGACATTTTTTTCCATCACAGCACTTGAAAGTGGTTCGCGTGGTCCCATTATCCGGGGGCGCGGCGCGCCGCAAAAATCGAACAGAGGAGAGGGAAAAGTTATGAATTTCAGACCGTTACACGACCGAATTTTGGTGGAACGGGTCGCCGAAGAGACCAAGTCGGCCGGCGGCATCTTGATTCCGGACAATGCCAGAGAAAAGCCCCAGCAAGGTATCGTGACCGCGGTTGGCCCCGGCGCAGTTCTGGAGAACGGCAACGTGCGGGCACCGGATGTCAAAAAAGGCGATCGAATCCTGTTTGGCAAATACTCCGGCAGCGAGCTCAAGCTCGATGGCAAGGAGTACGTGATCATGAAGGAAGAAGACGTGATGGCGGTGCTGAAGTAACGAACGGATCAGGAAAGGAACAGGAACATGAGCGCGAAGAAAATCGTATTCGATGAAGACGCACGCAAGCGTCTGGCCAGAGGTGTCGACATTCTTGCCGATGCCGTCAAAGTGACGTTGGGGCCGAAGGGGCGCCACGTCGTCTTGAGTAAGAGTTGGGGTTCACCGACCGTCACGAAGGACGGTGTCTCGGTCGCCAAAGAAATCGAACTGAAAGACAAGTTCGAGAACATGGGCGCGCAGCTGGTCAAGCAGGTTGCGAGTAAGACGTCCGATGAAGCCGGTGACGGCACTACGACCGCGACTGTCATAGCCCAGGCCGTGCTGCGCGAAGGTTCGAAAGCCGTGGCTGCCGGCGTCAACCCGATGGATCTGAAGCGCGGCATCGATCAGGCGGTGAAGGTCGTCATCGAAGGGCTCGTGAAGCTCTCGACGCCGTGCACCGAACGCAAGGCGATTGCTCAGGTCGGTGCGGTGTCGGCGAATGCGGATGTCGCCATTGGCGAACTGCTCGCCGAGGCGATGGACAAGGTCGGCAAAGAAGGTGTCATCACGGTCGAGGACGGCTCGGGTCTCGAGAACGAACTCGAAGTCGTCGAAGGCATGCAATTCGATCGTGGCTACTTGTCGCCGTACTTCATCACGAAGCCCGACCGCCAGGTCGCCGAGCTCGACAATCCGGTGATCCTGCTGCGCGACAAGAAGATCTCGTCGGTGCGCGAATTGTTGCCGATCCTCGAGGCGGTCGCGCGTGCCGGCAAGCCGCTCGTGATCATCGCCGAGGACATCGAAGGCGAAGCGCTCGCGACGCTGGTCGTCAACAAGCTGCGTTCGATCGTCAGCGTCGTGGCGGTCAAAGCACCCGGCTTCGGTGATCGGCGCAAGGCGATGCTCGAAGACATCGCGACCCTGACGGGCGCGAAGGTCATCTCGGACGACACCGGCATGCAGCTCGAGAAGGCGACGCTGGACGATCTGGGTACCGCGAAGCGCATCGAGGTCTCGAAAGAGAACACGACGATCATCGGCGGCGCGGGAAAGACCAAAGGCATCAAGGGTCGGATCGCACAGATCCGCAAGGAAATCGAAGACACGACGTCTGACTACGATCGCGAAAAGCTGCAGGAACGGCTGGCGAAGCTTGCCGGCGGTGTCGCTGTCGTTAAGGTCGGCGCCGCAACAGAGATCGCGATGAAAGAGAAGAAGGCGCGGCTCGAAGACGCGCTGCACGCGACTCGCGCGGCGGTTGAAGAGGGCGTTGTGCCGGGCGGTGGCGTTGCATTGCTGCGCGCCGCGCGCGGTCTCGACAAGCTCAAGGGCGACAACGACGATCAAACGACGGGCATCAAGATTCTGCGCCGTTCGATCGAAGAGCCGCTGCGCCAGATCGTGGCCAATGCCGGCTACGAACCGTCCGTCATCGTCGACAAGGTGCTGGGCGGGAAGGGCAACTACGGTTTTGACGCGGCCACCGGTGAGTACGGTGACATGATCGAACTCGGAATCCTCGATCCCACGAAGGTCACGCGACTGGCGTTGCAGAACGCCGCGAGCGTCGCGGGTCTGATGCTGACGACGGAGGCGTTGATTGCGGACGCACCGGAGAAGCCGAGAGCCGACGATCACGGACATGACCACGACCACGATCACGACGATTACTGATCGCTGATCTGATGCCTTTTGGAAGTCGATGAAAGGGGCCGCTGCGGCCCCTTTCCTTTTGCTCAGAGTAAAAACGACAGCGCGGTAGCGATTCCGAGGAACGAGAAGAAGCCGGCCACGTCGGTGACGGTGGTCAGCACAATCGTCGAACTCGTGGCGGGGTCCTGGCCGAGCCGGCTCATCATGATTGGGATGAATGCGCCGGCGGTTCCCGCGATCGTCATCGACGCGACCATCGCCAGGCCGATAACGAGCGCGAGGCCCGGCGACCTGCTCCACACATATACGGCCAGCGCCGTCACCAGCGCGACCCCGATCCCGTTCAGCAGGGCTGAC
>CAYUMA010000689.1:0-8079 GCA_964445675.1 uncultured Pseudomonadales bacterium
CCGCGTGGTTTCCCATTCCGCGGAATATCGCAGCGGCGGCCGCGCCAGCAGAGCACTGATGTCGATCGGAACTGTGGATCGTCAGTCGTATCTGTCACGATCTCTAACGGCGCCACATGAACACCGCCGAGATCGGGACACGCTGACGATGACGCAATTCTGAACGCTGCCGTGCTGCTGAACCCAGCCCTCCTCGGACTGGCGATGGTCGTCACGTTCATGACGTTGATCATGACGAAGCGCATGTCGGCGGTTGCCGCGCTGATCGTCGTGCCGATCGTATTCGGCCTCCTCGCCGGCGCGGGCCCCAGCATCGGCAAAATGATGGTCGAAGGCGTGCTGCAGGTGACACCAACGGCGCTGATGCTCGCCTTCGCGGTGCTCTACTTCGCGATCGTCATGGATGCCGGTCTGTTCGACCCGTTGGTACGACGGGTCCTCGCGCCGCTCACCGCGCTCGCGAGTCTGCCGCTGACGTTCGTGATGTCCAACGACGCCTACTACTTCGGCCTGGTACCGGTCATCGCTGAGACCGCCGCGAACTATGCAATAGCGCCTGAAGTGATCGCGCGCGCATCGTTGATCGGTCAGCCCGTGCACATGCTCAGCCCGCTGCTGGCCCCGATCTATCTCGTCTGCGGCCTGTTGCGCGTCGATGTCGGCGAGGCGCAGCGATTTGCGCTGAAGTGGGCGATTCTGGTCAGCCTCGTCGTGTTGGTCGCCGCGGTGCTGACAGGCGCGATCCCGCTGCGCGGTCTCGCGGTTCAATGACTCTCGGGCTCGCAACGAATCCTGCTTGGATATCGGAGGTTGGTATGCGCGTGTCGATTGCGTGGTTGTGCATCGTGTTGGGTCTCGCCTTCGCCGGCGTCGCGCTCGCGGATACACAAAGCGGCCTCTCCGTCACGGGCCGCGGCGAAGTGAAGAAGGAGCCGGATCTCGCGCGATTCACGTTCGAAGTCGTGCGTCAGGGAACGGATGCGACGGCGCTCAAACAAGACGTCGACCGCGTCACCGGCGCGGTTGTGGCGCTCGCCGAAAAACTCGGTGTCAAACGCGACGACATCACCGCGGCCGTGATCCAGGTGCGGCCCGGATATCGCCACCTCGACGGGCGTTCGGTGCTCGAAGGCGTCAACGTCAGCCGCACGGTCCGTGTAGAGCTCACGGACCTGCGTCGCTATGGCGAGTTGACCGACGGCGCGATCGCCGCCGGCGTCAATCAACTGCAGAACGTCGAACTCGACTTCGCCGACCGCACGGCACTCGAGCAACAGGCGCTCGATGCGGCGATCGATCACGCGAAGGACGAAGCTGGCCACGTCGCGGCGCGTCTGGGTATGAAGCTCGGACGTGTGCTCGAAGTGCAGTTGCAGGACAACGGCGGCGGGCCGCCGATGCCGCTCGGCATGGCGGCCGCCAAAGTCGCCGATGCGAACACGTTCCGACCGGGTTCATTGCGCATAGAGCGCCAGGTGCAGGTTCGCTACGAGTTGGTCGTGCCCTGACGCGAACGGCTACCTGCGCCGGATCCGTACCGGCAACTCCGCGATCCCCCGGATGAAGTTGTTGGGGTGGCGCTTGACGTCGCCGACCACTTCGATCGTGTGGAAGCGCTGCATGATCTCTTCCCACAGCACGCGCAGCTGCATCTCGGCGAGTCGGTTGCCCATGCAACGGTGAATGCCGAAGCCGAAGGACACGTGCGCGCGCGCGTTGTGCCGATCGATGATGAGTTTGTCGGCATTGTCGAACACCGCTTCGTCGCGATTGCCCGACAGATACCACATCACGACTTTGTCCCCTTCGCGGATCTTCTTGCCGCCGAGTTCGGCGTCGCACAGCGCCGTGCGGCGCATGTGAATCACCGACGTCTGCCAGCGCACCATCTCCGCGACCATGTTCGGGATCAGTTCCGGATGCTCGCGCAGCTTCTGGTATTGATCCGGCGACTCGTTTAGCGCCTGGACGCCGCCGCTGATCGTGTTGCGCGTCGTGTCGTTGCCGCCGACGATCAAGAGCAGGATGTTGCCGAGAAACTCTTTGGGACGGGACATCATGTCGCGCGTCGATTCGCCATGCGCGAGCATCGAGATCAGGTCGTGGCGCGGTTCCTGCGCGGCGCGTTCGATCCACAGCTTCGCAAACGTGTTCGCGCAGTCCTGCAATTCGCGATTGCGCACTTCGATCGCAACGCCCGCCTCGCCCATCAATTGCGGCGACGCCGTGGTCAAGTCGGACCAATGCACCAGCTTGCGTCGATCCGCGTATGGAAAGTCGAACAGTACGGCGAGCATCCGCGCGGTGAGTTCGACGGAGACCTCGTCGACCCAGTTGAACGTCTCGCCGACCGGCAGGTTGTCGAGGATCTCGACGACGCGCTCGCGGATCTGCGGCTCGAGCTTCAGCAGATTGCTCGGCGCCACCGCCGGCGCGACCGTCTTGCGCTGCACGCTGTGACGCGGCTCGTCCATGCTGATGAAATTTTCCAGTTCGATCTCTTCGGTGGAATCCTGATCGCCGATCGTGATACCGCCGACTTCGGACGAATAGATCAGATGCTGCGTGTCCACTGCTTTGATGTCGGCGTGCCGCGTCACCGACCAGTACGGTCCGTTGATGCTGTCGCGGCAATAATGCACCGGGTCTTCCTGGCGCAGGCGCGCGAAGTACGGGCGCCAGATGTCATCGCCGTAGAGTTCGGCGCGACTGACGTCGATGTCTGCGAGCGGCGTGGCCCACGCATCGGCGCGGCCCGTTTTATCGATGGCGATCTGGCTCATGTGAATACCTGGGTGTGGGTTCGGAAACTTCTAATTCGCCTCGACTTTTGCACAGATTGTGCGCGGAGTCACTCGTGTCGGACCGCCCGCTTGAACTCGCGGTGGTTGCGCGTGATGCTTGCACGCATGGTGCGATCAAACACGGTACGAGCACTGATCCTGACGCGCCTCGGCCTCGTGGCCATGGCAACCTCGTTCAGCCTTTCGAGTGAAGCGGCGAGCGACGCAACGCTGCGCAAGGCGAGTGACTGGCTCGGGCACGCGGTCACGACGCGCGACGGCAAGGAACTCGGCACCGTGCGTGACTTCGCCATCGATGAACGCAGCGGCAAGGTCGTCTACGTCGTCGTCTCGGTCGGCAGCTTTTTGATCGAGAACAATCTGATCGCCGTCGCGCCTGATGCACTCGCGCCTGCACGGGCCAACGACAACGTGCTCGAGCTCGATGCGGACCCGGACGCGCTGATCAAGGCGCGACGCTTCGCGAGTGATTCGCGCTGGCCGGACAAGGCGGATGTGTTGCGCGGAGATGGTCACGCGATCGCCGCCACCGGCGGCGCGGCCGACGTACCGCGCAGAACAGTTGCGCCATCATCAACCGGCAGCGCAACGATCGAGAGCCGCTCGAAGACCGCGCACCTGTCGGCCAGCGAACGCTACATCAAAGACGCGGCGCCGCCTCCCGCACCGCCGATCGTAGCCAAACCGGCATCCGCGTCAGCGCCAAAACAGGCTCGCCTGGAACCGATCACGAAATTCGATCGGCTGGACGTGGACGGCGACGGCGTGCTCAACCGCTCCGAGTTTGCGCCGGTGATTTCGCGCGGCGATCGTTATGGGAAGGTCGACGCGAACGCCGACGGCGTGATCGAGCCCCAGGAGTTCGACGCGTACGAGCAAGCGCGCGCCGCGGCCAACTGAGTCAGCGTCGCGCGCGCTCATGCGCGGCGGTTTCCCTTACACTTCCCCTCGCTGTTCAACAACCGCTGCGAGGTGCCTCGTGACCAGCCGTTTAGCGCCCAGACCTTTCGCCCAACTCACGCCGGAACAACAGGAACAATACGAGCGCATCAAACGCGCGCGGCCTCCACGCGCTGACGGGGCGTTCGGGGGGCCGTTCGATCCGTGGCTGTTGCGCCCGGAAGTCGCGATGCGCGCGATGAGCCTCGGCAACTACATCTGGGAACGCACGTCGGTCGGACGGCGCATCGTCGAACTCGCGATCATCGTCACCGGACGCCATTGGCGCAGCAACGTCGAATGGGTCGCGCACGCACGGATGGCGCGCGAACAAGGCGTCTCCGACGCGGTGATTGAGGCAGTGTTCGACGGCCGTTTGCCAAACGACGCGCCGGCCGACGAGCGGCTTACGATCGAGGTGTGTCGCGCGCTGCACGAGACGCAGGAGCTACCCAAGCCCCTGTACGATCGCGCCATCAAGCAATGGGGCGAGCACGGCTTGATGGACATCATCCAGACGATCGGTTTCTACACGTTCGTGTCGATGACGTTGAACGCATTCAACATCCCGACCGGGCCGGGCGACCCGACACCGTTTCCGCGCGCTGAGTAACGATCGTGGCGATGTCCCCGCTCGCGCATCACTGCTACACGATGGCGTGCAACAACGCGTGGGCGAACCACCGGTTGCTGACGGCCTGCGGCAAACTGTCGCAAGCCGATTTCGTTGCGCACCGCACGAGCTTCTTCCCGTCGATCAAAGCGACGCTGAACCACAACCTCACCGTCGACTGGTTCTACGTCGATGCGCTGGAACGCGGTCTGCGGGGTGAGCCGGTCAATCGCGATGTCATGCGTTTCTTCGATCCGGAACAGCCGTTCGGCACATGTGCCGCACTCGCGCCCGAGCAGCGCGCCGTGGATCGACGCCTGATCGACGCATGCGCGGCGCTGACCGATGCGAAGCTGATGCAGCTGATCCCGATCATGCGCCGCGCCGGTGTCCTGACCGAAGTCGCAACGCGCCTGCTCGCACATCTCTTCGAGCACCAGATCCACCATCGCGGACAGGTACACGCAATGCTCGCCGGCACGTCCGTCGATCCACCGCAGCTCGACGAATTCTTCTGCGCGAACGAAGCCCATCTGCGCGCGGCGGAGCTTGCGGAGATCGGACTCTCGGAGGCGATGATCTGGGAGAACGGATGAGGAATAACCGGGACGCTTACGATCGCTCACCGATGGATCGCGATCTGGAGATCGCTCCTACACGAGCAAGGACTTCGCTAGACCGGTAATCCCGTCACGTGCGTCGAGTTGACCGTGATCGAATGGCCACCGGGCTCGGTGATCGTGAACGATCGATGAATATCGCCGTCCTCGATCGTCGAAGGTTGCAGCCCCGCCGCCGTCAACGCCCTGTGGGTCGCATCGACATCGTCCACCATCAGATCGAACGACGCACGCGCCTGCGCCTTAATAGGTTTGTCGGCGGGCAACACGATCAGATGGGTGCCGCCACGCAGTTCGAGGATCGCGACGCGTTCGTACGTCCCGACGAGGCGCAGGCCGAGCTTCACGAAAAAATCGCGCGTCGCGGCGATGTCGGGTACGAACAGCGATGTGTGGCCAATCCACATCGGCGGCCGTCCGTCTTTCGCGTCGGGCTTGCGCATCCAGCGGCTGCTGCTCGCGACGTCTTGCACCGGCTCGCCCGCCTTTTTCCAACCGTTGAAGCCCGCTTCGACGTGCGCGACGTCGGTGAATCCCATGTCGATCAACGCCTTCGCCGCGAACGCCGAGCGGCCGCCGCCGGCACAGAACACGACGATACGTTTGTTCTCGGTAAAGTAGTCGCGGTAGTACGGGCTCGCTGGGTCCGCCCAGAACTCGAGCATGCCGCGCGGCGCGTGCACGGCGCCGGGAATCGTGCCGAGATCGACGGTCTCCTGAATTTCGCGGATGTCGACGAGCAACAGATCGTCGCGCTCCTGCAACTCCTGCTTCAGGTCCGCGATCGACAGGTTCTCGAGCCCGCTCTTGAGCGCTTCGACGGTTCCGAAGATCGGCTTGATCGCCATGTCAGCGGCCCATATTTGCGGCAGCTTCGCGCGCCGCACGCACCTTGTCGTTCGTCTGGTTGAACAACAAGTCCCGACGCGCTTTCTCTTCTTCGTCGGTGAGTTTGCGCTGGCCGAGTTCGCGTTGGATCTGCCAGCCTTTTTGCACCGCGGGACGCGCACCGACGTCGTCGACCCAACGCTTCAGATGCGGGAATGTGGTCCAGACTTTGTCGTCGACCATCCGGCCGGTCAGGAACGCCCACGGCCACGTGATGATGTCGGCGATGCTGTAGTCGGAGCCTGCGAGGTATCGGTTGACCGAGAGCTGCGCATCCATGACGCCACACAGGCGGTCGACTTCGCCGACGAAGCGTTTGATGCCGTATTCGAGCTGCGCAGGGTCGGAGGCGATGTTTTTCGCGTAGTTCTTGAAGTGATTCGCGTTGCCCATCATCGGACCGAGGTTCGCCATCTGCCAATACACCCACTGCAGCACCTTGTACCGCGGCGCCGGCGCTTTCGGCAGGAACTTGCCGGTCTTGTCGCCCAGATATTCGAGGATCGCGCCGGACTCGAAGATCGCGAGCGGTGCGCCGCCGCCGAGTGGGTCGTGGTCGATGATCGCAGGCATCCGGTTGTTCGGACTGATCGCGAGGAACTCGGCCTTGAACTGATCACCGCCGCCGATGTCGACCGGCACGATGCGATATTCGAGACCACACTCTTCGAGCATGATCGTAACTTTCCAACCGTTCGGCGTAGGCCAGTAATACACGTCGATCATTGACGCCCCCTTGTTTGCTTGTTCATTGCATCACCCAACGCTGGTGCCGACGCCGCTTGCGACCGGTGACGTAAACGCCACGCCGATCGCGTCGTACATCGCCTGAATCATCAACCACCAGCGCGGATCTCCGCCCGGACCGCCGGCCTGCATCTGGTTCATCGTATAGCCGAACGACACGCCATTCTCCGGATCGCAGAAACCCGTCGAGCCACCGCCGCCGCTGTGGCCGAACGCTTTTTCGTTGTTCGAGAAACGGCGCATCGGACTCGGCAACATGAAGCCGAGCGCGATACGGTTCGACAGCCCCAGCACTTTGTCGATTCCGGCAGCCTGTTCGGTGCGCGCGCGCTCCATCCCGTCTTTCGACACGAGCTGCACGCCGTTGAACTTCTCACCGCGCGTGAATGCGCCGGCGGCTGCGTAAAAGCGCGCGAGCGAGCGCGCATTCGTGTGGCCGTTGGCGCTGCAGATTTCTGCGGCCCGCCACGCGCGGCTGTTGACGACGCCCGGAGCGAGCGCCGGCGGATTGGTGAACGTCTTGCCCTGCAGCGATTCCTTGTCGGCCATCATCTCGGCGAGCAGATCGCGCGTGCCTGCCGGCGCCGGCGGCGACGGCACCAATTCGGCAATCCGCGCGTCGAGTTCGGGGCCGCAGCCGATGAAGGCATCGAGCGCGAGCGGGTGCACGATCTCTTCGCGAAAAAAACGACCGATGCGGCGTCCGCTCACGCGTCGCACGAGCTCGCCGACAAGCCAGCCATAGGTGATCGCGTGATAGCCGTGCGCGGTGCCTGGCATCCACCACGGTTCCTGCGCGGCGAGCTCGGCGCACATCTTGTTCCAGTCGTAGATGTCCTCTGGTGCGAGCGGCGCGCGCACTGCCGGCAACCCGGCTTGGTGCGACAGGCAATAACGCACCGGCAGCGTCGCTTTGCCCGCCTGCGCGAACTCGGGCCAGTACTTCGCGACGGGCGCATCCATGTCGAGCTGACCGCGATCGGCCAACAGATTCGCGCACAGCGCGCCGAGCCCTTTCGTCGACGAATACACGTTGACGATCGTGTTCTTGTGCCACGGCCGCGTCTTCGCTTTGTCGGCGTGACCCGCCCACAAGTCGACGACCGTTTTGCCGTCGACCGTGACGCACACCGCCGCGCCGATCTCCTTGCCGGCGGCGAAGTTCGCCGCAAAACCGTCGCGTACCTTCGCAAAGCGCGCGTCACAATCGCCAAGAATCTCGGGAACATTCGACATGTCGGTTCTCCTCATTGCCATCCTACAAGATGCCTACCGCCGGTATTGCACGAACGGCGATTTCGTCGCCATCTGATCGTAGAGGCCGCGCGCGCGATAGTTGAATTCCTGGGTCATCCAGTACGTGCGCGCGCAGCCGCGCGCATCGGCTTCGCGATAAACCGCCTCGATCAATGCACGACCCACGCCGTTGGCGCGCAGCGACGGTGACACGAACAGGTCTTCCAGATAG
>CAYUMA010000690.1:0-2344 GCA_964445675.1 uncultured Pseudomonadales bacterium
AGGCGATATACTCCGCGCCATGATCAAGATCTATCACTCGCCCGGTACCCGCTCGATTCGAGTCATCTGGCTCTGTGAAGAGCTGGCGCTGCCCTACGAGATCGTGCCGGTAGATTTCTCCGCCGAGTATCGCGCGACGGAGGAGTGGCGCAAGTTGAATCCGGTCGGAAAAGTGCCGGCGCTGCGCGACGACGACTTCACGATGTTCGAGTCGGGCGCGATGGTCGAGTATCTGCTCGAGTCCTATGGGCGTGGCCGCTTGCGACCCGCACCGGGCACACGCGAAAGTGCGTTTTATTTTCAGTGGAGCTGGTTTGCCGAAGCCACCTTTGCGCGGCCGTTGGGAGACATCGCACAACACACGATCGTCAAACCCGAGGCCCAGCGCATCGCCGCGGTCGTCGACGATGCGCGTACCAAAGCACTGACCTGCATGGACGCACTCGAAGCGGCTGTTCCCCACGGCAGCTACCTCGTCGCCGATACGTTCAGCGCGGCCGACATCATGATGGGTTACACGCTGATCCTCGCGCGCCGGTTCAAGGTGCTGACGCCGACGACCTACCCCAACGTCAACACGTACATGGCGCGGCTCGAACAGCATCCGGGATTCATGAAGGCGCAGGGCTAGCCGCGCGATGTTCACGTATCTCGACCCCAACGTCCGGCGCAAGCTGATCGCGCAGGGCAAGCTGCAACGCATCGATCTGCGAGGCGCCCGGCTCGACCCCGATGTCGCGCCGGCCGACGGCGAACTCGCGATCAATCTGCTGGGTCCGATTCCGCTGCCGATTCATCTCGGCCGTGTTCACACCGAGGTTGCGTGGTACGCGAGCGTGCGCTCCACGGAGTTGTCCAAGGTCGAAGGACTCGCCGGCGCGCTGGGCGCGCAGGCCGGCGGGCAACTGTTCTCGTTGCTCGCGTCGTCGATGGCCGTGAACAGCGTGCTCGTCGTCGGCGATCGAACGAAGTGGCAGAACCCATTGGTGCGCGTGCATTCGAGCTGCCTGACCGGCGACGTGTTCGGATCGTTGCGCTGCGAATGCGGACCACAACTCGAAGGCGCGCTCGATCGCATCAGCGCCGAGCCCGGCGGCGGTTTGCTCGTCTACATGGCCGGCCACGAGGGGCGCGGCATCGGTTTGTGGGCGAAAGCGGCGACGTATCTGCTGCAGGACGCCGGTGAGGACACCTATCAGGCCAACCGCTCGCTCGGACTGCCGGATGATTCGCGCGACTTCACCGACGCCGGCGCGTTGCTGCATCACTTTGTCGGCGACAAACCGATGCGCCTGTTAACCAACAACCCGAAGAAGGTGCAGGATCTGACGCGGATGGGCCTCGAGCACATCACGACCGTCAAACACGTGATCGGGGTCGGCGAACGCAATCGGCGCTATCTCGATGCGAAGCGCCTGTGGGGACACCAGCTCGACGACACCGATCTGTCGTAGGCCTCTAGTGACGAGCTAAGGACAATCGGCCAGCGCAGCTGGCGCGGCGCCGGTCAACCCTTTCGCCATCGCGCGAAACGCAGCGTTCGTCACGGGTTCGCGCACCGCGGAGAGTCCGCGAATCAGATCATCGAGCGACTTCTTCGCATGCGTTGCCCCGCGAATTTCGCGATCGAGCGCGCGCATCACGAGGACCGCGCGCGCGGTCTGCGCGCCCGCCGAGCGATCCGTGGCCACGCACTTCGTCGCCGCACTCCATTGCGCAAGCGCGGCGAACGCGGCATCGAAGCGCCGCTCGCCGATCGTATTCGAACGCCGCAGCAGTTCGAGGCTGTAGTATTCGGCGAGCCCCTCGACGATCCAGTCAGCGCCACCGGCGCCGTGCAGGCCGCTCGCAACGTGCACCATTTCGTGCAGCAACGAACTGGTGCCGTTCTGACTGATCAACGGCCGATCGGCATGCAGGTAAACCGAGCCCGCGCCCGACAAGCCGCCGCGCCACATGTCAGGCGCGCCGCTGACGATCAGGAATCGCGCCGGGAACGCGGGAAATACTTCAACCAGCGACGGCAGAGTCCAGCGCGCGAAGGCCAGCACGTCGTTGGCGCGAAATCCCGTCCCTGTGGGGCTCGAAGCAACGACGCGGCGTTGCCCGATCCGATCGCGCCGCGTCGCGAGTTCGCCGGCGATCAACCAACCCTTCGGGCGATCGAAGCGCGAGGTTGGATCGTCGACTGCGCGCACACGTCCAGCGGCCGATCCATACGGTGTCTCGATCGACCACGCCGACGGCGCTTCCAGCCGCAGTGTCGCATTCGACCGTGCGCCTTTGACGACCCTGACGGTCGCCGCCGGAAAGAGGTGGTCGAGCTTCAACAACGCCCACGTCG
>CAYUMA010000691.1:0-2476 GCA_964445675.1 uncultured Pseudomonadales bacterium
GATCAACGTGGTGCGCGGCGATATGAGCCTGGTCGGTCCGCGGCCCGCTCTGCCTGACGAAGTCGCCCAGTTCGATGCAGAGCTGCGGGCGGCGAGGGAGAAGGTTCGCCCGGGGATGACCGGTTTGTGGCAGGTCGAAGCGCGTGACTCGGCAACATTCGATTTGTACCGATGTCTCGATCTGTTCTACAGCGAGAACCACTCGTTCTCCATCGATCTCGCGGTCCTCACGGGAACCGCGAGAACCCTTCTGATGCGCTCATGGCGCGCGTTGAAGCGGAAGGCGCGAGCCGACGACGATCGAGGATCTCCCGTCACGTCCGAGCCGGTTGAGCCGGCGGTAGCGGGCGACGACGCGCGAGTTGCGCCGTTCGTCGGCGGCTTCGATGAGTTCGCGGTTGAGCTCCGCAGCCGCGATGCGGCGCACACGATGTCCTTGTTCGCACGCTCGGAGTCAGGCCCGACTTCGGCGGGGGTAGCGCGTAAGGGCTGGTGAGCGGGTCGCGTGGGGAGAGTGTTTCCCCTACGCGGCGACCGTTTGTGCCGTTTCAGTGGAGTTGGGCTTTGTCCCAGGTGTGGGTGTCGACGCCGAGCGCGGCGAGGCAGCGGGCTTGGAGCGAGTTGCGGCGGGTGACGACGGTGATGGTGTCATCGTCGGTGTCGAGGGTGATGCGCCGGACGCGTTGCAGCGCGTCGAGGCAGCGACGCGCGGACAGGTGTTGATCTGCGATGTCGGGGTCGCGTACGTCATGCGCGGCGAGGTCGTTGGTGATGAGCGCTTCGATCACCGCGGCGGTGACACAGACGGCGATGTGGCCGCGGACGCGTTGTTCGGTCCAGTGGAACACGGGGCGGAGCGCGAGGAAGTCCTTGAGGACACGGAAACGGTGCTCGACACCGAGGAGTTGGCGGTACGCGACGACGATCTGTTCGGTCGATGCGTGCTGGGTGTCGAGGGAGGTGGTGAGGACGTAACGGCCGGCGAGCAGTTCTTCGTAGGCGTGGGCGGCTTCGTCGTAGTGGCAGGTGAACCGGCCCGGTCCGATCTCGAGATCGAACAGCCGCGCCACCGCGGAGCGGTCGAGGATGCGTTGCGCGGCGCGCGCGATCGCCTTTTCGTCTTTCAGTCTTCCGGCACGGACGCGGTCTTCGAGCGCGAGGAGCTCGGCTTCGGTCTTCGCGATGAGCTCGATGGTCTTTGCCCGGTCGCGTACCCAACGCTCGACGCTCGCGACAACCACACACCGTTTCCCGTCGACGGTCACTTCACAGGCGGCGGAGCGCGCTTGGGGGACGGGCACCCAGCGCGCGTCGGGTGCTGCGGACGCGACGAGCGCCGCCGCACACGTCGGGTCGCGATGCAGCCGGGTCGCAAGGACATGGTCGAACCCGCCGACGTCGAGCGCCGCGATGTTGGGCGCGGAGATGAGCCCGCGGTCCGCGACGACACAGACCTTCCCGACCCCGAACCGTGCCTGGAGGTCGTCGAGCACGCCCGGCAACGTCGTGACATCGTTGGTGTCACCAGAGAACACGTGATGCGCGATCGGGATCCCATCACCCGTGCACAACAAGCCCAACACGACTTGCGGCCGGTCCGAACGATGATCACGGCTGTAGCCGAACGCACGCGACGCGAACCGTTCCGACGGACGTCGCTCACCCTCGAAGTACGTCGAGGTCAGGTCGTAACACACGAGTCGCAGATCGAGGTTCGTGAGGTCGGTCAGCCGTTTGTACAGGTGCGTCTCGGTCGCGGGCTTCGCAGCGGCGACCGCATCGAGGGCCCGGTAGCACTGATCCAGCGACGGTGCCCCCACGCCATCCGGTGTGACGACGTCCTCGGCGAGCCACTCGATCAGATGCCGTTTCGACGAAGGAGCCAACAGCCGGTTCGCGACCATCGCGAACACCGTGTCTTCCAATGAGAGCGCCCCACGTTCTGCGCCGATCTTCGCGTAGTGCACGTCGAGTTCGAGCCGCCGCCAGTACTCGTACGCGACCGCCATACCGCCGATCGCGGGCGCGCCGGTCGCGCCCAGTTCCGAAGCGTCCAACCAGCTGCCCTGCGCGTGCGTGCACAACGCGGCGATGATCCGATCGAGCTGACCCGAATCCCGCAGCACCGATGCTTCACCGAGCCGCAACAACGTGCGGTGCCCGACCTTGCCGTCCTCTCGGGCCGCTTCCACCAACGACAAGTACTCGTACGATCTGTTGCCCCGCCTCACCCGCGTCGTCTTCACGAACACAGCCGTGATTATCGCACGAACCGACCTGCACCACGCGGATATGTTGCCCCTACATTCAGTTCCCGCTCTGCCAGATCACAAGCAGAACACCAGGTCAGCGACTCGCGCCCTCCCCAAACCCCCATTGACCCGCCGAAGTCGGGGCTGACCGCTGGCGCGCTGCCGGCCACCGACAACGCATTACTGCCAGTGCGGTCAACCGCGATCGGACAGCAATACCCCCA
>CAYUMA010000692.1:0-4033 GCA_964445675.1 uncultured Pseudomonadales bacterium
CGCCGCGTCCCTCGCGGAGCTGCAGATCGACGCGGCGACGCTTCACGTCGACGCGAACACTTCACTGTCCTTTGTCACGCTCGACGACGACGCGATCCGGTTGCGCGTCACCGATGGCGCAATCGTGCTTCACGTGCGGTCCGTCGGTGCGCGCGAAATCATCACCGTTGAGGCGAACAACGTAACCGTCGCGATCCGACAAGCCGGCGAGTACGCGGTCGAAGCCGATGCGTCAGGTCACACCATCGTGAAGACGCGCCGCGGTGAGTGCGACGTCAGCGGCGTATCCCCGCAGAGTTATCTCGTTGGCGCCAACGAGCAAGGTGTGTTTGCGGGCGACCCGTTGCAGGTCGACTGGGTACCGTTGGCGCCGAGAAGCGCGTTCGAAATCTGGTCGAGCGTGCGCGAGGATGGCCAGTCGCGCTCGCTCGCGGCGCGCTACGTCGCCGCGGGCACGATCGGCTATCAGGATCTCGACGCATACGGCAGCTGGTCGCACGAACCGCAATACGGTGACGTCTGGCGCCCGACGACGATCGCGGTGCGCGACTGGGCGCCCTATCGCTACGGCCGCTGGGTGTGGGTTTCACCGTGGGGCTGGACGTGGATCGACGACGCCCCGTGGGGATTCGCGCCATCCCACTACGGCCGCTGGGCGTATGTGCGCCAGCACTGGTGCTGGGTACCGGGACCGCCGCGCGAGCGCGCGATTTATGCGCCCGCGTTGGTCGCCTGGGCCGGCGAACCCGGCCGCGGCTTCAACAATGTCGGCTGGTTTCCGCTCGGCCCGCGCGACATCTATCTGCCCGGCTATCAAGCGTCGTGGCGCCACTTTCGCGCGATCAATGCCGCCAACGCGGCGCGGCTCGACGACGCGGCGCTATCCAATGCATATCACCGTCGAGGTAGCACGTTCGACTATCGCAATCGCAACGCGCCGCACGCGCTGACGATCTTGTCGCACGACGCATTTGTGTCCGGGCATCGCACGCGAGGATCCAGTGTCGATCCCAACACCGCGCAACGCTGGCGCGAGCAGGGTCAGACCCCGGATATCCCGGATATCCCGCCGAATCGTCGCAGCGTGCTCGGCGCGGAACCGGCCCGACACGCACCAGCGGCTCGTCGCGAGTGGCCCGAGCACCGCGCGGACACGTCGCCTCCGCTCGACGTCAACCGCACCGCGTCGGCGCCACTGCCCAGTGCGTCGGCTGCCGAGCGGCCGAACCCGGAACGACACGCGGCCACCCTGTTTGGCTATGCGAAACGGTCGAAGCCGGTGCCGGCGCCGGCGGCCACGCGGCGCGAGTGGACCGCCACGCCGCCCGCCGAGGGTCAGACCCCAACATTGGAGGGTCAGACCCCAACATTCAGTCGGCACGGGTCCGGACGCGCCGAGCAGTCGGCGCGCGACCCCGGCGCCCCCGAGCCGGATACCCGTGGCGCGCCACGCGGCGGTGAAGCTTCGCCGGCTGATCTGGCGCAGTAGTCGCCAGGCCACCCCTCAATCAATCCGTTGGTACCGCCAACGTGAAAAGGCCGCATATCGGCGCTTGCCCTTGAGTGGCGCGGTGTCGCGCGGTTATCCACAGGATCGACAATGACGATCCACAGCTAACGCACAGAGTTATCCGCAGCTTATCCACCGCGATCGGTCGAATTCTTCACTTCACATCGATACCCGCGATGGTAACGTTCTTCCCACGGATGCGAGGCACGAGCCACCCGGAAACGGGTCCCAAACGACCAAGTAATCCGACCGGCCCTGCCAGGCCAGGGTCGCCGAAGGCAACGGCGGCTGAAGGGTGACGGCCCCTGCGTACACAGGGACTACGAGCCCGACCCCTCCGTCAGAGTCGGTCACTCTGACGAAGGCGACGCAGCAAAGCGTCGTAAAAGAACCGACTCGATGAGTCACCGGCTGGACACCGTTCGAAGACGTTCGAACAAGGCTACCAACCAAATCGGAAACCCCGCCTCGGCGGGGTTTCTCTTTTTGGGGGTTTCTGACCTCCTTTGGGCGGGGCTGCGTAGGAGCGATCTCCAGATCGCGATGGCATCATCACCCTTGATCGCGATCGGGAGATCGCTCCTACGAAGAGAGGACAACATCAATGCCAACGGTTCAGCACGGTGGCGCCCGCCTCTACTACGAAGAATACGGCCACGGCTATCCCGTACTGCTGTTCGCGCCCGGTGGGATGCGCTCGACGATCAGCTTCTGGGCGCGCTCCGTGTGGAATCCCATCGAGCGGCTGCAGGATTCGTTTCGCGTCATCGCGATGGACCAGCGCAACGCGGGCCGTTCGACGGCACCGATCCATTCCAGTAACGGCTGGCACAGCTACACGAACGATCACATCGCGCTGATGGATGCACTCGGCCTCGAATCTGCGCACGTGCTCGGCGGCTGCATCGGCGGGCCGTATTGCCTGGGCCTGATGCAGGCGGCGCCCGCGCGCGTCACCGCGGCGGTGTTGCAGCAGCCGATCGGTTACGACGGTGAGAATCGCCCGGCGTTCTTCGAGATGTTCGACGGTTGGGCGAACGAACTGAAGCCGCAGCGACCGGACGTCGACGCCGACGCATGGGACGCATTTCGCGAACGCATGTACGGCGGCGACTTCGTCTTCAACGTCAGCCGCGACTTCGTGCGTCAATGCACGATCCCGATGTTGGTACTGATGGGCAACGATCAGTATCACCCGGCGGTGACGTCGCGGGAGATCGCGGAGCTGGCGCCCAATGCCGAACTCGTCGAACGCTGGAAGGAACCCGACGTGGTCGAGCAGACCATCGCACGTGTGCGATCATTCCTGACGCTTCACACTCCGAAGTAACAGCTCCAGATCGAGGGACTTGTAGATGAAATACGCGAATCTCGGCGGTACCGGCGTCAGCGTGTCGCGGATCTGCCTCGGCATGATGACGTACGGCTCGAAGCAGTGGCGCGACTGGGTGCTCGACTACGCGGACGCGAAACCGTTCGTCGCCCGCGCGATCGAGGCCGGCATCAATTTTTTCGACACCGCCGATGTCTACTCCAACGGCGCCTCGGAGGAAGTGTTGGGCCGGGCGCTAAAGGAGATCGGCGTCGACCGCCACGATGTTGTCATCGCGACGAAGTGCAACGGCGGCACGCATCAAGGCGCGCGCAATCGATATGGTCTGTCGCGCAAGAACATCATCGAGTCGTGTGACGCGTCGTTGAAGCGCCTCGACACCGACTTTATCGACCTGTATCAGATCCACCGGCACGATCCGCGCACGCCGATCGAAGAAATCATCGATGCGCTGAACGACCTCGTGCGCGCCGGCAAGGTCCGCTATCTCGGCGCCTCGAGCATGTTCGCGTGGCAGATGGCGAAATACCTGTTCACGCAGGACGCGCGCCACGCGGCGCGCTTCGTCACGATGCAGAACCACTACAACCTGCTGTATCGCGAAGAAGAGCGCGAAATGAATCCGCTGTGCGTGGACCAGAAAGTCGGACTGATTCCGTGGAGCCCGATCGCGCGCGGCTACCTGGCGCGGGATCGCGAAACGCTACGGGCGACGACGCGCGCATCCTCGGATGAGTTCGCGAAAATGCTGTATCGACGCGAGTCGGACGTCGACATCGTGCAGCGCAACGCCGAAACGGCCGCGCGCCTCGGGGTGAAGCCGGCGCAAACCGCACTCGCGTGGCTGCTCGGCAAGCCCGGCGTCGTCGCGCCGATCATCGGCGCATCGAAGCTTGCGCAATTGGACGACGCGATTGCGGCGGTCGACGTCGAACTGTCCGCCGATGACGTCAAACAACTCGAAGTGCTGTACGAACCGCACGCGGTGGCCGGGCACGCGTAGATCCTTTCAACCACAAAAATCAGGAGATCACGTGAGTCGAATCGACCGAATCGCGGCCGCCGCGGTCGCGCGCCGGCCGTTGGTTCGGCTGGAGGCCTGAGCTAGCTAACTGATCTTGTAAGCGGCGCCGACGCGCAGCTACAACTCTTCCTTCGAGACGTGTCCTCACGGCTTGATACGAACCACC
>CAYUMA010000693.1:0-1888 GCA_964445675.1 uncultured Pseudomonadales bacterium
ACGTCCCCGCGACCAAACACCCCGAGCTGCACGCCGGTGGGACGAACTTCCGTTATGACCGATTCCGACTGAACGCGGGATCGGCGTATCCGCCGGTTGACCTCGTCTCCGCGTTTCCGATGGACGGCTTCGAGGCGCAACAACGCTCGTTGACGATCCGAATTGCGTCGACGGGCGCGATTGCGTTGGTGGTCGCGACGTTGATCGGTCTTGCGTTGTCGCGCCAGCTCGCAAGACCCATTGCGCACCTCGTCGATGCGACCCGGAAAATCCGTCAGGGGAACTACGATCTCGAGCTGCCGCCTTCGACGACGCGCGAGATGGATACGCTGGCGAGTTCCTTCAATGAGATGGCGGCGGGACTCAAGCTCAGGGATCGTTACCATTCGGTGTTGAATCAGGTGACCGACCCGTTGGTTGCCGACGAACTGGTCGCCGGACGCATCAAGCTGGGCGGTGAGTTGCGCGACGTGACGGTCATGTTCTGCGACATACGCGGCTTCACGCCGCTGACGGTCGGGCGCGCGCCGGAAGAGGTGATTCAGATCCTCAATCATCACATGGGTGCGATGACGCGCATCGTGCAGGCGCACCAGGGTGTGATCAATCAGTTTGCCGGCGACGCGATCATGGCGCTGTTCGGCGCGCCGCGCAGTTACGGTGACGATGCGCAGCGCGCAGTGCGTTGCGCGTGCGCGATGATGTTGGAGCGCGCCCGCCTGAATGTCGCGGCGATCGACAAGGTGCGCATCGGCGTCGGCATCGCGTCCGGCGCGATGGTGGCGGGTTGTATCGGCGCAGAGACCCGCAGCGATTACACGGTGGTCGGTGAGCGCGTGAATCTCGGCGCGCGCATCGCCGCGGCGGCGGTGCCGGGACAGGTGTTGGTCGATGCCGAAACGCACCGACGCATCGGCGCCGCGTATGCGTCGACCCAATTGCCGCCGCTCGAACTCAAAGGTTTTGCGGAGCCGATCGTCGCCTATGCAATTGTGCAGGACGGGGCGCCCGCGTGACGCGCGCACAATTGTTGATCGCGTTGCTCGGGGTCGTCTTCGCGCGCGTCGCGCACGGCGACGTGTTCGAGGATCTCGATCGCCGGCTCACGTTCACCGCAGCCGACGGGCGCGTGGTGACGGATCTGTCGCTGATGGCCGATGCGATCGTGTTCGCGCAGGACGCCCCCGCGCAAGGCCTGTTGTTCACCGACAACGACGTGTTGCTCGCGCCGCGCGTCGCGCTGTTTCTCGACAGCGCCATCGGCGAGCGCGTGCTGGTGCACGTACAGTTCAACGCGGACACGGGGTCTGACCCCAATCAGGAAAACTATGACTTTCGGTTCGATGAGTATTTCGTCGAAGCGCGTATGACGGAAGCGGAGCAGGGGCGACTGACGCTGCGCCTCGGTAAATTTGCGACCGCGTTCGGCAGCTGGGTGGCGCGCCACCTCGCGTGGGACGACCCGATGATCATCGGGCCGCTGATCTACGCAGACGTGTTGCCGATCACCGATCAAACAGTGCCCGCGAGCCGCGCGGCATTCGCGCTGCGGCGCAATGTCCGCGACAAACAGTTCGACTGGCTGCCGATCGTGTGGGGCGCGAGCTACACATCGGGCGCGTCGGTTGCCGCGAGCACCGACACGCTCGACGCGACGGTCGAAATCAAAAACGCCTCGATCTCGTCGCGCCCGTCGACGTGGGACGTCTTTTCGAGTGGTCGAAATACCGACCCCAACGTCACCGCCCGGCTGCGCTGGCGCCCGGTCGAAGAGTGGTCGCTCGGCAGTTCGTTCAGTCGCGGGCCCTATTTACAGTCGAGCGCGGGCGCGCTGCTGAGTCCCGGTCGCGACATCGACGACTTCGACCAGACCACGTGGGGATTGGAT
>CAYUMA010000694.1:0-3326 GCA_964445675.1 uncultured Pseudomonadales bacterium
GCCGTCGACCTTCAGATAAAAGCAACGGCGACGGCCCGTGTGACACGCGGGGCCTTGCTGCTCGACGCGCAGCAACACAGCGTCACCGTCGCAGTCGATTCGCAGGTCCATCAGTCGCTGGATGTTTCCGGACTCTTCGCCTTTGCGCCAGACGCGGTTGCGGCTGCGCGAGTAGTAGCACACGTGGCCGGTCGTCAACGTTTCCTCGAGCGTCGCGCGATTCATGTAGCCGACCATCACGACTTCGAGTGTGTCGTGCTGTTGTGCAATCGCCGGGATCAAGCCGTCGTCGCCGAACCGCAACGCATCGAGCACGTCGCGCAACGCGACCGACTCACCTTGAGCCGTGGTCTCGAGCTGTTTGAACAACGCGGTACTCATCGTGGCTACAGCACAGACTCGAACGTTTCGAGTTCGGGGTGTCCGAGGTAGGTGCCTTTACGCGGATTCGCTTGTGCGTGCGCCTTGCGGAACGACTCCGATTGCGTCCACGCAATAAATGCGGCGCGAGTCTCCCACACCGAATGCGACGCGTACAGCGTGTGGCTTTCGCTCGTTGCGCCCTTCAGCAGGTGAAACGTCTTGAACCCGGGCACGGTGTCGAGATAACTCTCGCGTTCGCGCCACACGGCCTCGAAGTCGCCTTCGTGCCCCGGTGCAATTTTGAAGCGGTTCATCGCGATGAACATGGTCGAATCTCGAACAGGGTGGTTGAAACTAACGGCCGAATCGATTTGCCAGAAGAGCATACACCGCGCGCAGACCCATCGCTTCGCCGCCTTCCGGGCGGCCCGGCGCGCTCGCGAGATTCCACGCCATCAGATCGATGTGCGCCCATGGCACGCCCGGCGTGACGAACGTTTCGAGAAAGAGCGCAGCGGTGATTGCGCCGGCGTACGGTGAACTTGCGCTGTTGACGAGGTCGGCGACTTTGCTGTCAAGCAACTTGCGATACGGCTGATGCAGCGGCATGCGCCACAGCGGATCAGCGACGGCGCGCCCGGCATTCAGCAATGCATCGGCCAATACGTCATCGTTGCAGAAAAGCGCCGGCAATTCGGTACCGAGCGCGGTGCGGGCAGCACCCGTCAACGTCGCGAAATCAATGATCAAACCCGGATCGGTCTCGCATGCGAGCGCGAGTGCGTCGCACAGAACGAGCCGCCCCTCAGCGTCGGTGTTGTCGATCTCGACCGTCGTACCTTTGCGCGTGCGAATGATGTCGCCGGGACGATACGCGTCGCCGGAAATCGCGTTTTCGACGGCCGGCACGAGCACGCGCAGGCGCACCGGCAACTTCTGTGACATCACGAGCCGCGCGATGCCGAGCACGTGCGCGGCTCCGCCCATGTCCTTCTTCATGAACCGCATGCCGGTCGACGGCTTGATGTCGAGACCGCCGGAATCAAAACACACCCCTTTGCCGATCAGCGTGACGCGAGGATCCTTGGCGTTACCCCACATCAGATCGATCAAGCGCGGCGCGTTCGTGCTCGCGCGACCGACGGCGTGAATCGTCGGGAAATTCTCTTTCAACAGATCGTCGCCAACGGTGATGCGGCACGTCGCGTCGAACTCTTGCGCGAGTGCGATCGCGGCATCGGCGAGTTGCTCGGGCAACATGTCGGAAGCGGGCGCGTTGATCAGATCGCGCACCGTGCCGATCGCGTCGAGCTGGTTGCGCAATAGCATCAAGTCGCACGCACTGGGCACCACGAGGCGTGCGGGCGCGCGCGCCGACGCCTTGTAACGCGTGTAGCGATACGCACCCAGGCGCCAGCCGAGCACCGTGAGGTCGGTCGACGCCGTCGACAACGTGACGGCGCGATACGCGCCGGGCGGCAAGCGGTAGGGCAGGTCGCCGATCGCGTACAACGGGTCGGGGCCGACGATGGCGAACGCGGCCGCCGCGGCACCTTCAATCGGAATCCATGTAAGCGTGCCGGCGTCGCCTCGAAGTCCCGTCGCTTCGATCCAGTCGCGCACCGACTTCGGCTGTTCGGCACACCAACTTGTGTAGTCGCTCGCGCGCACCACGTGCAACGGCGTCGCGTTCGGGTCCGCGGCGTAGGCGAAAGCGGTGTCTGAGAGACTTGGCATCATTGGATCATCTTGACGGGAATCGTCGACGCGCCTGACAAGCCGAGATTGTTTTTCTCGAGAATCCGATCGGCGCGATAGCTCGAACGCACCAGCGGTCCCGACGCCACTTCGATGAAGCCGCGCTCGAGACCCCACTCGCGATAACGCGCGAATTCGTCCGGATGCACCCAGCGCGCAACCTTCAAGTGATTCAGCGTCGGTTGCAGGTATTGACCGAGCGTCAGGATGTCGACCTGGCGTTCGCGTAGATCATCCATCGTCGTGCGGATCTCGGCGTCCGTCTCGCCGAGCCCGAGCATCAAGCTCGTCTTCGTCAGCACGGCTCCCCGATGCCGCTTCGCGTGTTCGAGCACGCCGAGCGTTTGCGCATAGCCCGCGCGCGGATCGCGCACCGGATGCGTCAGCCGTTCGACGGTCTCGACGTTCTGCGCGTATACGGAAAGTGGTGAGTCGACGACGGTCTCGACCGCGCGCGGATCGCCGTTGAAATCGGGTGTCAGCGCTTCGATTGCGGTCGACGGGTTGACGGCCTTGATCGCGCGGATGCACGCCGCGTAGTGAGCAGCACCGCCATCCGCGAGATCGTCGCGATCGACCGACGTCAGCACGATGTAGCGCAGCGCCATCAAACGCACTGCTTCGGCGGCGTTGCTGGGCTCGTCGGCATCGAGCCAGCCGTTCGGATTGCCGGTATCAACCGCGCAGAAGCGGCACGCGCGCGTGCACACCGAACCCATCAACATGATCGTCGCGGTGCCATTGCTCCAGCACTCACCGATGTTCGGGCAGTGCGACTCTTCGCAGACAGTGCTCAAGTGATGCGCGCGCACGGTCTGTCTGACTGCGTCGTACTGCTTGCCGCCGCCAATGCGGGCGCGTAGCCACGGCGGCTTGCGCTCGCCGACGCGCGTCGCCGCCGAATCGTGCTTGATGCCGTTTTTGATGGCGTTGAAGCCGAGTGGCGTCCGGAATTTTTCGCCGCTTTTGGGTGGCTCGCTCATCGGCGCATTCTAACCGCGTAAACGGCAATGGGGTCAGACCCTGTTCCTATTCGCGCGGCGCGGGTTGACCCGTTACTGGTGCTGGATCGCTTCGTCGATCTCGGCGTCGGTCACCGCCTGGAATTGCAGGGTGTGCAGCGTGTAGTAGAGCCCGCGCCGCGCGAGCAGTTCGTCGTGCGTGCCGAGTTCCTCGACGCGGCCGTGATGCAGCACCAGCACGCG
>CAYUMA010000695.1:0-1713 GCA_964445675.1 uncultured Pseudomonadales bacterium
CGACCGAGGCGTTGAATGACTCATTCGGCTCGGCGATCGTATTGTTGACGATCGGAATCGTGAATTGCTGTTGCACGCTGGCGTCACTCGTTGTCAACGACAGCGAAAACGGGACATTGATTGCTTGATAGTCCGCGCCCGCGATTGCGTCGACGTCGGCCGTCGATAACGTGCCGTCGATCTGACAGTTCGCCGGGTTCTCGCCAACGTCGAATGAGAGTCGGACCGCGACCGTCGCCGGCTGTCCGCCCTCGGTGACCGGGCCGAGCACAACGGCCGACAACGTCGCCGCATTGCCGACTATCGGCACGCACGCAGTGCCGAGCGCGATCGCAAGCGTCGCGATTCGACCGACGAACCGGCACCGCGTCCGGCGAACCACAGCATTCATCCGCAGATCTCCCATCTATGCTCTACGCAACGCGATCAGTGCGCGAGTGCCGTCGGCACGAAGAAGAAATCGCCGACTTCGTGCCCGGCGGATTTGATGGTCTTGAATTCGGGGCGCTGCTCGAACTTGACGCTGGCAGCCGCCGCCTGGACCCGGTCGCGCACCTGCAGATACAGCTCCGGCGCGGCGAGAATCCCGTTGTTGGCTTGTAACGCATCGAGGAACGCGCGCGCAAAAATCGAATGGTTGCCCGCGCCACCGTCGAGCACCGGCTGATCACCGCCGGAGGACAACAGCAGCCGCGCGCGCTTCTGCAATTTGAAGCGGATGAACTCGGGGTCCGCGTATTTGTCGGGGTTGTCGCCGATCATCATGAAGCTCGGTTCGGACGACAACAGCCCCGCGTAACACGAATCCACGACAACGAGCACGCGTTTGGCTTTCAGCCGCGCCAGATGACCGGTGACGAACTCGTTCGGCACCCAGAACGTATCGCGCGGCGGCAGTTCCGCGTTCGCCGGCAACCAGTAGCCGACCTCGGTTTTGCCGATCGACAGGCGACTGCCGTGACCCGCGTAGAACAACAACAGGTTGTCATTCTCGCCGACGACATCGTTGAGGTCGTTGATCGCCTGCATCACGGTTGTATTGTCACCGTCGTTGACGACGGCGACCTTGAACCCGTACTTGTCTTCGAGGATGCGCTGCGCCATCGCGACGTCACTCAGCGGCGTGTTCAGACTCTCCATCCGCTGGTAGTCCTGATTGCCGATCAGCAGCGCGTAGTACTGACCGAACTTCAGATCCTTCGCGTGTGCGGCAACAGCGTCTCCGGGAACCGGTGCCACCGGGAGCGCGGTCGGCTCCCGGGTTTGTGGCAGCGCATCCATCCGCTCGCTGTCTTTGGCGCGCTGCGCGTCGATCTGCAGGATCAGCGACTTCAACGTCGATGCTTCGCGTTGCGCGTCACTCGACGCGGCTTTGTTGGCCGAGACGCTAGCGGCAAGCTTCGCTTCCATGTCTTTCAACTGACGCTGCAGCAATTCGAGCTGAGCAGACTTTTCGTCGAGACTCTTCGCGAGTTCCGCGCGCAGCGCTTCCTGCTCGCGGTTCGCGGCCGACTCGAAGATCAGATTGTCCTCGGACAGACCCCACGCGAGTCGATACCAATTCAATGCTTCACGCTGGTCACGCTCGACACCAAGACCTTGCTCGTACAACGTCCCCAGCGCGAACTGAGCGCGCGCGTTGCCTTGTGCGGCTGATTTGCGATACCAGATCAGCGCAGCTTCGTAGTTCGGTTCACCGCCGAGCCCGCGTTC
>CAYUMA010000696.1:0-2846 GCA_964445675.1 uncultured Pseudomonadales bacterium
CAGGTGAAGTCGCTCGATTGGAAGGTGCGTCGGGTCAAGAAGAAGGGTGCGGTGAGCGAGGAGGTCTTGCTGGACGTGCGCGCGAAGATCAAAGCGCTGTTCGTGATTCGCTGATCACTCCCGCGATGACCGCGGCAAGAAGAATCAAACGAGTGGACATGACGATCTCCTATGTGGGTACGCATACAGGATCGGCCTGTGGCGTGATGCCGCGCGATTACCTCCGAGGTCGTCGGACCGCGTCGCAGACGGTGCCAGGCGTTGCAAAACGTGCAGAACGCCTACTGAGGTTGTTGGACCCCGTCGCCGCGCGCGGTCGAAAATGCATCAGCGCAGTGGAGCGGAGTCGTCGACATGCTTTTTCGTCAGCACTTCCTCGATGGGATTGGCGACGGAACGATCACGCTCGCGTTTCGAAAGTGGCGTCGACCGTCCGTCAAGTCGGGCGGGACGCTGCTGACTGCGGTGGGCCAGCTTCACATCGCGGCCGTTGTTGAAATTGCGTTGAAGGAGATCTCGAGAGCCGACGCGCAGCGGGCAGGTTATGCGTCCCTCGCTGCGCTTGTCGAAGAACTCGACCGGTATGACGAAGGCAAGCTCTATCGGATCGAGTTGGGTCCGCTCGAAGTGGATCCGCGGATCACACTTCGGCACACGAAGGCCGCGAGCCAGCAAGAGAGCCGCGCGATGGCGGAACGACTGCGCCGCCTCGATGCGCATTGTGCGGACGGTCCGTGGACGCAGCGCACGTTGGAATTGATCCGCGCGCACCCCGGTTTACGCGCGGGAGATTTGTGCGCTCTGATGGGCCAGGAAAAGATGCGCTTCAAAGGAAATGTCAGGAAGCTGAAGAGTATGGGTCTGACGGAGAGTCTCGACGTCGGCTATCGCCTGTCGCCGCGAGGCAGCGCGCTGTTGCGTACACTCGCGTGATCGCGCAGTCGTAGGCGGCCGCTGTGCCGCAGCTACTGCCGGTAGTTCTGCCGGTAGCTCTGCCGATCAGCGAGCGCCGCCTCGCACTCCGCGTCGAGCTTGGCCTGCGTCGCCTGCGAAGAGCTTTTTCATCCCTTCACCGCTTCTTCGCCCAACCGGTCTCGTAGTTCGCGCTGATCGCGGGACCCTTGGCGCGCAGGTGGCGGATCTTCCAGTCGCCATTCACTTTCACGTAGTCCTCGTGATAACGCGCCGTCAGCCACTTCGCCTGATTGCCTTCGCGCATCGTGAAGGGCCCGAAGAAGTACCAGACGCCGGTCGCTTTATCGCCGTTCACCTCGATCAGCGGGTTCATGACCATGTGCTGTGAAAAGCTGATCGACTTCTGAAACCCGACGAACAGTTCGCGAATCGCCGCATGACCCACCGCGTGACCGATGCCGCGCCCTTCCCATGTGGCGTCTTCACTGAACACGCTCGTGATGCGATCCGGATTGTGGTCGTCGTCGCAGATCGAGCAGTAGCGTGCTTTCAGTTGTTTGATCGATTCGAGGTCTTCGAGTCGCGTGATGCGTTTGGCCAGTTCTTCAAGGTTCATCTGCGTCCTCCGTTATCAACAAATGTGTCAGCCCGTGCGCTTCGCCGCGTCATATAGCGGCATCACCGTGGGCAGCAGCGACTGGATTGTCTTGGTGCGGCTCGCGTCGGCCGGGTGCGTGCTCAAGAATTCCGGCGGGGCGCCTTTGCTTGCCTCTCCCATTTTTTTCCACAGCGTCAGTCCTGCGCGCGGGTCATAGCCCGCGCGCGCGGCGAGCTCGAGCCCGATGCGGTCGGCTTCGTTCTCGTCGGTGCGGCTGAACTGTGTTGCGACGAGCGCCTGATAACCTTGGCTCGCGAGATCGGCGCCGGCCGAACCGGCCCCGAGCAACACCGAGCCGATGCCGAGCCCCGTCTGCGCGGCCATCGACTGCGACAGTTGCTCGCGCGAATGCTCGCGCAGCGCGTGCGCGATCTCGTGCCCCATGACGATCGCGATCTCGTCGTCGGTGAGGTCCAGCTGATCGATCAATCCGGAATAGAACATGATCCGGCCGCCCGGCATACAGAACGCGTTCAACTCCTTGCTGTCGATGACGTTCACCTGCCAGTCCCACGCAGGGGCGTCGGCGCGAAACACCCGCGTTTGCGGTTCGATCCTCGCCGCGATCGCGCGCACGCGCGCGGTCATCGCGGCGTCCGTGTTCAGCTTGCCCTTCTGCATCGACTCGCTTTTCAGCTGGGTGTAGGCCTGCGCGGCCATGCGGTCGACGTCTTCGGACGACACGATCATCAGCTGCGAGCGGTTGACGCCCACCGCCCCGCCCGTTGTCGTCGTCTGACAGCCGCCGAGCGCGAGCGCGCAGACGATCAGGCTGGCGCGCCAGCGGCGTAGCTCAGTCATCAGCGGCCACATTCAGTGATTTCACGAGCGACCCCAGCATCACAACGAAGCTGTTCGCTACGCCGAGCCCCTGCAACACGGGTGCTAACGACCACGTTCGGTGGCGGCTGCCCTGCTCCACGATCACACCGAGCGCCACCGCCGCCATGATCGAGCCCGGTGCGACCAGCTTCGCGCGCAGCTTGCGCGCGATTGCGCGCAAGTCGGCGCCGAGTTGGTTCCGATTCATAACGAGCCGCTGTTCGATCGCATCGATCTGCGTATGCAGCGGCGCTATTCGATCCACGTATTTTGTCGTCACTTCTATCGTCACTATGTCAGGCTCCATTACGACGCTGCGATGCCGCCTTTAGACTGCGCAACGTAGCTGGAAATCCCAAACTGCGACGGCTGCGCCGAATCAAACCAAAACACGCCCCCGCTGCCGCAAGGTTCAACAGCGTCATCGCGAGCAACGCCACGGCCGGCACGA
>CAYUMA010000697.1:0-8476 GCA_964445675.1 uncultured Pseudomonadales bacterium
CAGCCACACCGGTGAGCAGGACGGCAACATTGCGCGTCTCGCCGTCGTACTGTCGCGGTTGCCGGTCACGACGGCAGGCTTGTCGATCAACCGATTCTGTTCGTCGGGATTGCAGTCGATCGCGATCGCCGCGAACCAGATCGCATCGGGCCAGACCCACGTGGCGATGGCCGGTGGCGTCGATTCGATCTCGATGCGGACCCGCCAGGAAGCTGGCAAGTCGAAACCGAACAAGCGTCTCGTCGAAGAAAAACCGGCCATCTTCATGGCGATGGGCAATACCGCGGAAGTGGTCGCGCGGCGTTATCAGGTGACTCGAGAAATGCAGGACGCATACGCGCTGCAGAGCCAGCAACGCTACGCAAAAGCCGCTCAGATGGGCTACATCCGCGAGGAAATCGCGCCGATGAAAGTCACGATGAATCAGGTCGACAAGAAGACCGGCACCGAAAAGCTGGTCGAGGTTGTCGTAGAACGCGATGAGTGCAATCGCCCCGACACGACGCTCGAAGGGCTGGCAAAGCTGCCGCCTGCGTTCGAAGAGGACGGTTCCGTCACCGCCGGCAACGCGTCGCAGCTCTCCGACGGTGCGTCGATGACGCTGTTGATGAGCGCTGAGCGCGCGGGTCAGTTGGGTCTGAAGCCGATGGGAATCTTTCGTGGCTTCACGGTCGCCGCGTGCGAACCGGACGAGATGGGCATCGGGCCGGTGTTTTCGGTGCCGCGACTGCTGAAGAACGCCGGCTTAAAGATCAGCGACATCGATTTGTGGGAGCTCAACGAGGCGTTCGCGTCGCAATGCCTGCACTGCCGCGATGCGCTCGGCATCGACAACGAGATCTACAACGTCAACGGCGGCGCGATCAGCATCGGCCATCCATTCGGCATGACGGGGTCGCGCCAGACCGGCCTGATCCTGCGTGAACTGAAGCGCCGTAAGAAGAAGTACGGTGTCGTCACGATGTGCATCGGTGGTGGGCAGGGTGCGTCGGGGCTCTTCGAAGCGCTCTAGGTCAGCACCGGTTTGGCGGGGGCGCTTGATGATCGCCCCCGTCTTTGTAGATAATCGTGAGCGACCTCTGTAACACACTGTAACGTATCCTCTCCACGGTCGACATTCATCGGAAACGCAGATCGCAGACACTTGCAGCTTCGGGAATATGCAGAATCGCGTGATCGCTCGAGCCCTGTTCATCATTGTTTGCGTCGTTCTCGCCGCGTCGGCGTCTGCGACGACCCTGTATACCGAGAAGACCGACCGGGAGCTGACCGAGCTTGCCGCCGGTTGGGAAGCGCTGTCCGAAGCCGAGCGTCGGGCGCTCCTCACAGAAATCAAAGCGCGCATGCATACGAATTCCGGCAAGGTGCCCGTCTTGACGATCAAGACCGAACGCCGTTACGGCCGCATCGTGCGACAACCCGATGGCTCGCTGGTGCGCATCGAAACAACCGAACACGTCGTCCGCTATCAAGCGCTGCCGCAAGACGCGGCTGATCGCGCATTCGGCGTAGGTTTCGAGCAGCGCAGCGTTGCGGGCGGCGCCCCCGCGACCGAATCCGGAAAAGCCGAGCCCGACCCCGTCAGTCCCCCTTCACAACCTCCGGTGATGCACGTCGGCAACGCGAAGCATCACTGAATGAGTACCGAACCCGCCCGACTGCTCGTCGTCGACGATGACGCTGAGCTCCGCGAATTAGCGCAGGCGTACCTCAAACAACAGGGCTTCGACGTCGAGACCGTTGCCGATGGTTCACAAATGGACGCAGCGCTTGCGGCGCGGACGTTCGACCTGATCATCCTCGATCTGATGCTGCCCGGCGAAGACGGGCTGTCGATCGCAAAGCGTCTCAAAGGCCAGCTCAACATCCCGATCATCATCGTGTCCGCGCAGGGCGAAGACGTGGATCGGATCGTCGGGCTCGAGATCGGCGCCGACGACTACATCGGCAAACCGTTCAACCCGCGCGAACTGCTCGCGCGCATTCGCGCGGTGTTGCGCCGCGCGCAGAGTCGATCGGCGGCGGCCGAACCGGAACGGCTCACGCGATTCGGCCCGTTTGAACTCGATCTCAATGCGCACCGGCTGACGCGGGACAACAAGACGGTCGCACTGACGTCCGGCGAATTCGACCTGCTGGTGATTCTGGTTGCGCACCCGAATCGGGTGCTGGATCGCGATCGCTTGCTGGATCTGTTGACCGGTGCTGAACGTTCGCCGTTCGACCGCTCGATCGACGTCCGCGTGACGCGCTTGCGCAGCAAGATCGAGCAAAACCCGTCGGAGCCCGTCTACATCAGGACGATCTGGGGCAAGGGTTATATGTTCTGTCCCGAAGGCGCCTAGTGGCCGGCAAGGGCCACTAGACTGCGTCGGTATGCCTCAAGCCGTTTCTCTGCTCGTTCGAACCACGTTGGTGCTCGCGGTCAGCGCGATTGCGATTGCGGTGACAGCGATTCTCGCGTTGAACATCTTCGTGATCGTGCCGATCGCGGAACGCTCGGCCGACGATGAGGCCGCGCTGCTCGTCTTGTCCGCACAGACCTGGGTCGAGTTGCCGCCCGACTCGCGTCCGTACTTCGAACTCGAGCTCGCGCAGAATCACGACCTGATCATTTCGTCGCAAGCGCGCGATCTGCCGTTGGCGGACCTGAGTCTGCCGTATCTCGACCTGCTGCAGACGAAGCTGACGCAACGCCTCGGCACGGACGTCCGCCTGATGCAGGGCGACGACCTGATCTGGGCGAACGTGCCGATGGCGAACTACACGATGCAGATCGGCTTCTCGTCGAACCGCAAAGACATCCAGCCGCTGAACGTGGGCCTCATCATCGTCGTCATCGGCGCCGCGATTGTGTTCGGCACGTCGCTATTGATCGTGCAGCGCATTGCGCGGCCGCTGGTGCGGGCGGCGCAACTGGCCGAGACATTTCGCGGCGGGGAGGGGTTTTCGCCATTGCCGGAGAGCGGTCCGATCGAACTCGTGACGCTCGCGCGCAGTTTCAACACGATGGCGCGGGAGATCGCGACGCTGCTGTCGAATCGCACCACGTTGCTGGCCGGGATTTCGCACGATCTGCGCACGCCGTTGGCCAGGATGCGCCTCGCGCTCGAATTGTTCCCGGCCGACGTCGACCCGAAGTTGATCGAACGTTTCGAACGCAATCTGTCGGTGATGGACGAATTGATCGGCGACGCGCTGCGCTTTGCACGTGGCACCAGTGAGGTGGCGCAGGAGATCGACCTGCGTGGCTACCTCGACGAAATCGTGCATGCGATTGACGATGCGGTCGAAGTGAAATGGCGCGGCAACGGACCGGCACGGCGCACCGTCGCGATTGGTGCGTTGCGGCGCGTGCTGCAGAACCTGTTGGCGAATGCACGCCAGCACGGCGCCGGCGTGCCGCAGGTCGTCGTCGATTCCGAGACCGCCGTCGAGATTCACGTGATCGACCGGGGCCACGGCATCCCGCAAGCGAGTCGTGAGGCGGTGTTTCAACCGTTTTTCCGGCTCGATCCATCGCGCAGCTTGAACATCGGCGGCAGTGGCCTCGGGCTCGCGATCGTGCAGCAACTGTGCGATGCGCACGGCTGGCTGATCGAAATACGCGACCACGACGGCGGCGGTGCCGACGCGGTGTTGACCGTGTGTCGATCGCCTGCGTGAAGCACGCCGTCGGGCTATGCTCGCGTGCGTCTACTGATCGAGGGTTCGCATGAAAGTCATCGGGGCCGTTGTTGGCGTGCTGTTGCTCATCGCCGTCGGAATTTTCGCGTATATCGCGCTCAATACGAACTCGATCGTGAAGAACGCGATCGAGTCGATCGGTAGCCGACACCTCGGCGCGCCGGTGCGCGTCGGAGCGGTCGACATTTCGCTGAAGGATGGCCGCGGCACGCTGAAAGACCTTACGATCGGCAACCCGCCGGGTTACGTCGGGCCTTACGCAGTGCGCGTGGGCCTCGTGTCGCTGACGGTTGATGTGGCTGGTTCGAACGCCGGTTTGATCGTACTGAAAACGGTTGTGGTCGATGGTGCGCAGGTCGCGGCAATCGCGAAATCGAAGCAGGACACGAACCTCGCTGCGCTTGCGCGCAATGTGCCGGCGTCGGATTCACCGGCCCCAAAACTCATCATCGATCGATTGGACCTGACGAATACGCAAGCGAGTGTCGCGTCGCCGTTGGTGAAACAAGCGCTCGATGTCAACGTGCCCGATGTCCATTTGACGAAGATCGGTCGCGCGAGCGGCGGGGCGGACGTCGGTCAGGTGGTGAAGCAGATTCTCGCGCCGATCACGCGCGCGATCACGGCGTCGCTCGGCACGGCCGCGATGCAACGTCTTGGCGTCGATCCGAAGAAGCTGACAACGGACGCGCAACGGCGGATGCAGGATACGTTGCGTAGCCTCGGCCACCCGAAGGACTGACAGCATGGCGACGACGGTGTTTGCGAACGTGCTCTACGCGGTGACGGACGCGCTGGCGTTGATCACGATCAATCGGCCCGACAAGCTCAACGCGATTTCGCTGGCGACGCTCGATGATCTACGCGCTGCCGTCGCTGTCGCGGCGCAGGATCCGGCCGTGCGGGTCATCGCGATCACCGGCGCCGGCGACAAAGCGTTTGCGTCGGGTTCGGATCTGTCGGAGGTGCTGCACCGGGACCTCGAAAAAGCGCTCGAACCGATCGTGCAGGGGCTCGCGGATCAACTCGAACGCACGCCCAAACCGACGATCGCCGCGATCAACGGGATCTGCATGGGCGGTGGACTCGAGGTTGCGCTCGGCTGCGACCTGCGTGTTGCGGTCACGACGGCGACGTTCGCAACACCCGAGGGCAAGCTCGGAATCATTCCCGGTGGTGGCGCGACCGCGCGACTGCCCAGAGTCGTTGGGCGCGGCTGGGGCATGGAGATGCTGCTGATGGGCGAGCCGATCGACGCACAGCGCGCGCTTTCGATCGGACTCGTCACCCGGGTGGTCGAGCCCGCGGAACTGCTGCCGGAGGTGTTGCGCATGGCGCGTCACCTGGCGAGTTTTGCGCCGTTCGTGCCGCGCACGATGAAGGCGATGGTGCATTTCGGCATGGAGGGTGGCCTCGCCGCGGCACTGATGCTCGAGAAGTACGCGCAGGGCGCACTGGTGCAAACGCAGGACAAGGTCGAGGGAATCACGGCGTTTCTCGAGAAACGCAAACCCGACTTTCACGGGCGCTGATCTGTTGATACCGATTTTTCGCTGATGGATACTGCGACGCTCGCAATAAACGTATGAAGAAGGGGAAGCTATGACGATCAAACAATTTCCGATCGAGGCGGGGCACATCATGATGTTCGCCCGCTCGATCGGTGACGACAATCAGATTTACTACGACGCGGACTATGCGAAGAAGACGGAGCCGAAGGCCGTCATCGCGCCGCCGACGTTCGTGCAGTCCTCGGCGCAATTCGACCCCGACTATTTTCTGCGGCCGAAAGTCGGCCAGGCGTGGTTCGGTTCGGGCAAAGAACCGACCGGTATCAAACGTGCCGCGGGCGGTGGCGGCGGCGGTGGTGGTGGCGGCGGGTTGCACGCGGAGCAGCACTACGAATACCACCGTCATCCGAAAGTCGGCGATGTACTGACAGCGACGACAAAACCCGGCAAGACGTGGGAGAAAGAAGGCAAACGCTCCGGCAAGCTCGTGTTCTCCGAATCGATCACCGAATACCGGGATCAAAAAGGCGAACTGGTGGTGACAGCGCGCGGCGTCGGTGTGCGCACCGAACGTCCGGTGGATCAGAAGTAGGAGATGACACGATGGCACTCAAAGCAAGCGAACTGAAAGTCGGCGACACGTACACCGAACGCCTCGTCGAAGATCTGAAGCGAACGCAGATCGTGCAATACGCCGGCTCGTCCGGCGACTACAACCCACTGCACAGCGACGAAATCTTCGCGACCAAAGTCGCGGGTTATCCGACCGTCTTTGCGCACGGCATGTTGAGCATGGGCATGACCGGACGCATGCTGACGAACTACGTCGGCGACGGACGCTTGACCAATTTCGGCGTGCGCTTCACGAGCCAGGTGTGGCCGGGTGATACGTTGGACAGCACAGCGACGGTCGATGCAGTGCGCAATGAAGGCGGCAAACACTTCGTCGATCTGACCGTGACCACGGTGAATCAGAACGGCGTCGAAGTGATCAAGGGTTCGGCGACGGCGCGCGTAGACGCCTGAGCATTGTTGGAACTGACGCGGCGGTCGGCAACCGCCGCGTTACCACTTCTCCTGCGACGTCCTGACGTCCACTTCGAACGACCACGCGTTGCGCGGCTGTTTGTAGAGGAACTGAAAGCCGTCGACGATGCCCTCGAGGTTGATCAGACCTTCTTCGCCGAGCCGATTCGCGTAGTCCGGAAAGCCGCGAATGATCTTGTCACCGCCGATCGGGCCGTCGATCACGACGTGGCCGACGTGGATGTAGTCCGGGCCATACTCCTTCGCCATAGCCTGCGCGAGATTGCGCAATGCGCCTTTCGCGGAATTGAACGCGCCGAAGTTCGCGCGCCCACGCAGCGACGCGCTCGCACCGGTGAAAAGCAACGTGCCGCGTTTGTGCGGCAGCATCCGCCGCACGGCCTCGCGGCCGAACAAGAAGCCGCCGAGACAGCCGACGCGCCACGCGCGCTCGAAATACTCGGCTTCCATCTCGACGATGCGTCCCGGCGTGTTGTTGCCCGCGTTGTAAATCGCAACGTCGATCGGTCCGCCGGGCGCCGCTTCGGCGGCGTCGAATAACGCGATCACCGCGGCTTCGTCGGTCGCGTCGGTCACCACCGCCGTTGCGTGGCCGTCGTTGGTCGTGATCGAACGCACGACGTCATCGAGGTGTGCGCGGGTGCGGCCGGCAACGAATACGTGTAAACCGAGGCTCGCAAATCGTTCCGCGAGTTTTGCGCCGAGTCCGGCCTGTGGACCGACGCCGATCACGATCGCTTTTTTTCTGTCGCTCATCGTTTGTGTGCCTCAGACGACCCTGTGCAGCAATGGTTGCGCGTTGGTCAGGCGATGGCAATTCGCGACGGCGACGTCGAGGCTGCGCAGCAGTGTTTCGCGCGTCAGCCACGCGACGTGCGGCGTCAACACGACGTCGTCGCGTGAGAGCAGCGGGTTGTCGGGCGCGACGGGTTCGCTGCCGAACACGTCGAGCCCGGCGGCCGCGATCGTGCCGGCATCGAGCGCCGCGATCAGCGCCGCTTCGTCGACGAGCGCGCCGCGCGCGGTGTTGATCAGTACGCTACCGCGCCGCATGCGCGCGAAGCGCTGCGCGTTGAGCAGGTGCCGCGTTGCCTCGGTCAGCGGCACGTGGAGACTGACGATCTCGGCGTTGGCGAGAAGCGTGTCGAGATCGACAAAGTCGTACGGCAGTTCCGGCTTCCGGTTCGCGGCGGTGTAGATGACGCGTGCGCCCATCGCGGTCAACGTTGGCGCGAGCAACCGCGGGATGCCGCCCATGCCGACGAGACCAATCGTGCGACCGCCGATTTCGCCGAGTCTGTCCTGGCGCGCTGCGTCCCACGACCACCCGTCGCCGCGGCGAACGTCGCCGTCGAAGCGCCTGATCTGCCGTAGCACCGCGAGCATCAGACCGAGCGTATGTTCCGCCACTGCGCGGCTGTTGGTGCCCGGCATGTTGCACACCGCGATTGCGCGACTGCGCGCACGTTCGAGGTCGATCGTGTTGACGCCGACGCCGATTTTCTGCACGAGCCGCAGGCGCGGCGCTGCGTCGAATACCCTGGCGTCGACGGGTCGCAGGCAATGCCACAGCACGTCGGCGTCACGCAACAACTCGAACAGTCTCGCGTCGTCGGATTCGGGGCACACCACGACGTCGAGTTCCGCGGCATGCAGCGCACGCAGCGTGTCGGTGAACTCGGGACCCGCCGCATAGTTGTAGATCACCTTCATTTGGGTTGCGGGAAAACCTTGCGGAACCCGTGCACGTCCACGCGCTCGAACAGTCCCGCTCTGCGGTACGGATCGGCCTCGCTGAAACGGCGCACCTGCGCGATGTCGTCAGCTTCGACGATGAACAGCGAGCCGCGCATGCCGGTGCCATCGTCGGTCAGCAACGGTCCGGCGATGACGATCTCGATCGGCTTGCCTTCGAGATATGCAAGGTGCGCGGCGCGGGTCGCCATACGTAGCTCGAGCGCGTTGGGTTTGTCGACGCAGTAGATGACGAATTGCATGAACGATCCTCGCGGGACTGGTGACGCAAGCATACCGGCCCCGAGTCAAAAGCGGACCGCGGCGAAGACCAGAAACATCGGGCGCGCCCTGCTAGCTGCGCAGCGGTCGGATCGCGCCGCCGCCGCGCAGCAGTTCCGCGATACGTGTGCCCTCGTTCCATTTTGCAGTGCGTTCGCCGCGCGTGATTGAACCGACTTTGAGCATCGGCGCCTGCCAACCGACCGCAAGATGCA
>CAYUMA010000698.1:0-5899 GCA_964445675.1 uncultured Pseudomonadales bacterium
CACGGTGCCGCCGGGCAACCAACCGAGCAGCGCGTTGAACAGGCGCACCAGTCGGTTCGCCGCGTTACCGCTTGCCAATAGAAATCCCGTCAGCGTGAACAACGGGAGCGCCGGAATCGACGCTGAAACGACGAGCCGATAGGTCTCGACGGGGATCGCCGCGGCGGGTACGCCGTCGCCGTAGAAGAGCACCAACGCGATGCCGCCGAGCATGATGAAAATCGGCAGGCCGGCGATGGTGCCGAGCACGAGTACACCAAGCAGTATCGCCACGTACTCGAACGGCAACGATGAGCCGTCGACGAAGTGGAAGGCACCTGCAAGCGAGAGCGTTGCAACGAACGTCAATGCCTGGGACTTCCAGCTGCCGGCACGTGCGACGAAATGTACACTCATCAACGCAAAAGCCATCGGTAACACGCTTGCTGCGGCCGCGATCGGCAACCAGCCGCCGACCCGTTGCGGTGACTGCAATTCGGCTGCGAGGAACTGCCAGGACGCGGCAGCCAGACACAGTGAAATCGTTGCCGACAACGTCGCGATCAGCCATCGCAGCGTCACCTGGGTCGGCTGTGCGGCCAGCGACAAGTGACGACCTTGGCGTGCGGCGACAACCGCGCCGAAAAATCCGACCCACAGCGACAGATGTTGGGTGTACTCGACGGCGCCTGGAATATTGGTGCGCGTCATCGCGCGCAGCAGCAGATCACCGATCGGTAGCAGCACCATCCCGAGCAAGGCGCCCGAGCAGACGATTGCTTCGAGGCGCTCGAGCAGAAATCCGGGGCGCAGCGTGGGCCGCCCGCGGCGCAGCGTGGGACTTCCTGCCAGGTCAGTGTGTACGGCGGTATTCATCGAGGCATTCCTTGGCTTTGGCGTAGATGGACGCGGGCACTGACGAACCGACGATCTGCGGATACACCGTGCGGATTTCAGTCTCAAAGCGGTGTGCGTTTTCCGCGGAGACCGGATTTACGACGAGACCGTGAGTCTGCATCGCCTTGATCGCGTCGCGTTCGAAGCGGCGCACCTCGTCCTGTGCCTGTGCGGTTGCGTGCCGCGCGGCAGCCTGCAGCGCATCGCGTTGCGCGGGCGGAACCTGGTCCCAGAAGCGCGTGGTGACAACGACGGCACCGACGAGCGGCGACCAGCGCAGGTTCATCATGTTGCGGGCTTGACCGAACCACTGTGACGACAGCGCGACGACGGGCGGAGTGTTGAATGCATCGATCAGACCGGACTGCAGGCCCGTCAAGATCTCGGTCGTCGGCAACGCGACCGGCTTGTAGCCCGCACCTTGCAGCGCTTGTAACCAACTGGTGTCGCCCGTTGCGATCCACATCCGCGCACGCCGCGCGGCGTCCGGATCGGCGATGGGCATCGTGGAAAAGAGGTACACCCAACCGACGTCGCTCCACGCGAGCAGCTTGAAGCCCTGTGCCGCTGCAATCCGTTCGAGGTCCGCCGACAGGCGCTCGCGCACATAGTCGAGTTCCGCGTCGTCGCGTATCAGCATCGGCATCTGAAAGATCCGCATGTCGGGGGCGATCGATGCCATACCGTCGCCCGAGAGTGCGGCGCCGTTGAGCTGGCCGATGCGCATCTTGCGCACCATGACGGCGTCGTCTCCCGCGACGCCACCCGGATAGATGCGGGCTTCAATCGCACCATCCGTGATGCGGCGCCATTCTTCGGTCATGGTTTGCAGCGCGCCGTGCCAGACGGATCCGTCGGGCGCAAGCGTGGCGATCTTCAGAGTCTCGGCGTGGGTCGTAACAGCGGACAGGACCAACACGCACATCGCGAACAGACGACGCATCTTCAGTTCTCCTCGCCATTGATGAATAGATCGGACGTATGGGCGTTCAGCCAGACCGCGCGCCGCCGCGCGAGCGTATTGACGACGCGCCACTGCGGAACACTGTTGGGGTCGACGGCGATCGCGCGTTGGACGAGCACGCGGAACTCGATCAGATCCTGTTGCTGAACGCTGATCCCTTCCGCGAGCGCAAGGTGAAGCGACGCCCGCTTGCCGCCGCTGAGTTCGTCTGCGCGCTGGTAATGCGTACGCGCCGCGGCAGGATCCCCACCGGGACGACTGCCTTCATAAGTGACGAAAAATTCGTGGATCGCGCCGGCGTCGAAACCCTCATCGAGCGCAAGCGCCCGGGCCATCAGCGCTGCGGCGATGGGTAGTTCCGCGAGACGTTGAGGGTCATTTTTAGCGGCGCTGATGGCGCCTGCCCAGGAGATGCCGGCCCAGTACAGAAACGCCACATCGTCCTTCGCGACATGTACAAGCGCGCGGCCCCGGTCCTGCGCGAGATCGGCCGCAAAATTCGAATGCTCGAGCGCAAGACCACGCAATGCATAGTCGCGTGCACGCAGGTACAGAGCGCTGACGCGTTCGTTCAGACGCCGCCGGGTGGCGTGATCCGAGTGTGTGTCGAGTTGCTGCTGCAGCAGAAAACCATAGGCGCAGAACCCGCTGGCCGTCGCCAACAGCAGGCCGCGGTGTTGCGGCGAAACGGCAAGCAGGCTTTCGTAGGTTTTCAGACCAAACGGGAGCGCTTCGAGCACGAGTTCCGGGTCCTCATCGCTCGAAAATACCGAGCCGCCGCTGCTGAGACCGTCGCCGACCTTATTGACGGCCATCCGGCCAAGCGCGCTGCAGCCGCCGACCGACACCAGCATGATCGCGATCAACATCCATCCTTTCATCGACGTGTGCATGACGTTGTGCCTCTTCAGTGGACGCAAACGTTACGGCGATGATTGGTATGAGGCCTGAGGGTTGGCTGATTTGTCGCTTCGAAACACTTTAGGCGCGGTTAGGAATTGTTCCTTGTTAAGCAATGCCGCATCGAAGAATGGAGAAGCGATGAAAATCGGGACGAGACGTATGGCAGGCGCTGACGAAACGTTTGAGGCGCACGTGATCAGCCCATCCACTGATACGCGCAGTACGCACCCCATCCCAATGCGGCGCCGGTCGGCAAATCAGCCAGGTAATGTTGTTTTGTGAACACACAACTCAGCGCGATCAATACCGGAAACAGCATCGCGACTTCGCCGAGCGTCGCGGATGCGTGCAGGGCAGTCAGCGTCGCGACACTGACATGCATACTCGGGAAACAATTGTTCGGAGCGTCGAACCGATGTACGAACCGCAGGAAGCGCTCCGACAACGAGCGGCCTTGATTGATCGAGCGCCAGTGTGGCGGCGTTGCAACCGGAACGAACAGGAAAAACGCCATCTGCCCGGCGAGGAGCACGAAGAAGCTCATCGCGACGTGGTTGAAATGCCGTGGCGACGCAACCGTCCAGTTCAGATACGCAATGGCCGGGTAATAAAGGAAGCTGTAGATCCATGCCCATGCGGGCCAGAACGGGATCCGCTCATCGAGTGCGGTCGCGAAGTGGCGCGTCGCGGCCTGCGGGTGACGCTGGCACCAGAAATAGAACTGATACACGCCGAAGATCAGGAACACGGTCATCGTGAGATGAATGGCGTAGTCGATTGTGATCATGTCGGGCTCGTTTGGGCGATCAGTTGCCCGCCGTTACAACATCACGTCCGCGAGCATTTCATAGATCGGATCGTTCCAGCGGGTTGGCAATGGTGCGGTGACTTCGAGCGAACGTTCGAAGTCGGGCTGGAACAGGCGTGTCTCGAACGCCGCGACGATGTGCGGATCGGACGTGGCAATGTCGAGCTCGCGGTTCACTCGCAGGCTCAACCGATCGAGGTTCGCCGAACCAAAACACAGCCAGCCGTCATAGAGGGCTGCCTTGACGTGCGACATCCCGGGAAATACGAACACGCGCACGCCGTGTGCGAGCAAATCGTTCAGCGCCAACACGTTGCTGCGATCCATCGGACCGTTGTCGCCGCGCGACGGCAGAATGACGCGTACATCGACACCGCGCTGCCGCGCGCTGATGAGACCGCGGCGGATGCGGTCGTCGGAGAAGTACGCGTTCTGCACGTAGATGTGGTGGCGCGCGCGTTTGATCGCTTCGAGCTGCGCGCGATAGATCTGCGCGTTGCCGGGCTTCGTGTACAGCAGGCGCAGGCGATTCTCCGCGTCCGTACCGGCTTGTTGCCGTTGCCCGCCGCCCCGCAGCAACGCCAGATCGCCGAATGTGCTGTGCCGCCACGCGGAATCGAAATCGTTGGCGATCTGCTGTGCGGCGGGTCCCGTGACGGCCACCATGATGTCGTGCCAGTCGAAGCGATATTCGCGCCCGATGTTCATGCCGCCCACGTATGCGAGCGACCTGTCGATGATCACGGCCTTCGTGTGATCGCCGGCGAACCATGTGTTGGGCAGCACGTGCACTTTGACGTGCCCGTCGCGACGCAGGTAGTTCGCCATGTCGATCGGCGCCGCGGTGTATGACACCGGCAGGCTGGCGGACTGCGCATACGATCCGCTCCACGAGCCGATCCCGTCCATCAACACGCGCACCGAAATTTCGTCGGCCCGGTGCTTCAACAGGTCGGCGACACCAACCGCGAAGTCGTCATTGTCGAAAATGTAGGTGCGCAGTTGCACCGACTCACGTGCTTCGCTGACAGCTTCGAGCAGCCGCGGAAAATACTCCGCGCCGTCGACCATCAACTCAAGTTCGCCAGGCAGGCGCTGCGTCCCCGTGATCCGATCGAGCCGGCGTTCGAAGCTGGCCAGGTCCATGCCTGCGCCGTGATTCAGCGGCGGCGCCGCGGCCCGCCCTTTATGCAGGATGCTGAAGGCGTCGCGGACGAGGTCGCGTGTGTAATCCATCGCGCTGGTTGTCGTCAGAACAGCCAGATCACGCACGGCAGTCAGCGGCTGCTTGACCGGCGCGAACGTAAAGCTGTGCACAAGGTGATGCCCCATCGTGCGAGCTTTGGTGACGATGCCCGCGTGCTTCGAACGTGGTGGCTCCGATTCGCCGAACAGCGCGTCGCGTTGGGGGAGACCCGCGCAGCCCGACAACAGGCTGAGCAAAGCGAGTGCATGAACGTGCGATCGTCGGATGGAGAAGGGCATGCTGGCATTCCTGGGTTCGCTGTGTGCCAACGCACTTTCGATCGAGCGACCCTGAGGAGTCCTGGGAGAACGGCTGAGGCTTCGATGAAGACTCGTTGAATCTTCTTACGGAGACCCTCAAACGCATGAGGGGCCTGTTACTGCACCTGCTGCGCCGTCAGAAACAGCGCTTTTTCGAGTGACGTGAAGAAGTTCTGATACGGCAGAGGTTCTTCGATCGGGGTCGTGTCGTGGTAAGCGTTCGAGCGCACCAACAGCTGGCTTACGCCGCTCGCGCGGACAACGACCGTCATGCGCACCTGGTATCCCGCGAGCTTCGTGCCCGTCACGACGCCGATCTCCTCATCGGCCTGATCCACGATGAAGCCCAGGTCCTGTAGCGTCGCAATGACGGTGCGCAGCATCATGGTCTTGTCGGTCGTGTCGAAACTGCGCGTCTGATAGCTGCGCAGCGCCACCTGTTCCGAGCCGGCCATGATCTTGTTCGTCGGCGGCGTCATACAGCCGGCAATGCTGAGTACGGCGAGTGCGACGACGATCGAGCGTGCGGCGTTCATGTTGGGTTTGCCTCCAGAAATGTTGCCTTTTCGAGTTTCGCGAAGAATGCCTTGTACAGCGCTTCATCGGTCACAGCGCTGACGAGAGTGATCTGACCACGGTTGCCCCGGACGATGCGCTGAATGGTGATCCGCGCGACCGATGCGTCGGAACTGCCTGGTGCGCGCGCGACGACGAGGCAGACTCGAATCTTCTGCTTGTCATCTGTCGCGAGGAGAGCGGCAGCGCCGCCGGTCAATACGAAGAGGGCAGCCATGCCGACTACCTGCGTCGGTTTTACGGCGCTCAATTCCTTCGACGCCGTC
>CAYUMA010000699.1:0-8310 GCA_964445675.1 uncultured Pseudomonadales bacterium
CCGATCAAGCCCAACGGCGACATGCCGATGCCGCCTGAGACGATGGCCGAGTGGTCGTTGTATCTGCGCTCGATCACGGTGTGTAACCCGACCGATCAACGACACCCCTGCCCGCCGCCGCCGGACGCGAACGCGTTGCCACCGGAAAATCCGGTGCCGCCTCCCGCCGCGTCAGAATGATGTCGTCGGCATGCCCATGACCGCGCTCGAGTCGCTGTCGATCGCCGCCGCCAATGCGAGCGCGCGCGGCAGCAATCGCGCGTAGAAGAACTCCGCGGTGTGGCGTTTCGCCGCGCCAAACTCGTCGGCGGGCGCGATCGTCGCCATCCGTGCCCACAGCCACGCGTACGTCGTCAGCGCGAACAGATCGAGGTAATCGACCGACGCGGCGCCCGCCAGCATCGGATCAGCGCTGGCGCGATCGAGGAGCCTGCGCGTCACCGCCGCGAGCCGATCGAGCGCTGCCTCGAGCGGTTCTCGATACGCGATCGCTACCGCGTTCACATCGGGACGCATCGACGCGATGAATTCGTTCGCGGTGACACCGCCGTCGCGCAGTACCTTACGCCCGAGCAGATCGAGCGCCTGCACACCGTTGGTGCCTTCGTAGATCTGCGCGATCCGCGCGTCGCGCACATATTGCTCGACGCCCCATTCGCTGATGTAGCCGTGACCGCCGAAGACCTGCTGCGCGATGACGCACGCTTCGAATCCACGATCGGTCAGGTGGGCTTTTGCAACCGGCGTCAGCAGACCCACGAGGCGCTCCGCGCGTGCGCGTTCGACGTCGTCCTGCGAATATTTCGCAAGATCGAGTTCACGGCCCACGAGTGCTGCAAACGCGCGGCCGCCTTCGTTGTATGCACGCGCCGTCAGCAGCATCCGCCGCACGTCGGGGTGCACGAGGATCGGATCCGCGCCAGCGGCTGCGTTCTGCGCGCCGAGTGGCGAACGGCCCTGCAAACGTTCGGCTGCATAACGCGCGGCCGCCTGGTACGCGACGTCAGCGGTGCCGAGTCCCTGGATCCCGACCGATAACCGCTCATAGTTCATCATCGTGAACATCGCAGCGAGTCCTTGATTGGGTTCGCCGATCAGATATCCCACCGCGCTGTCGTAATTCATCACGCAGGTGGGGCTGCCTTTGACGCCCATCTTGTGTTCGATCGACGCGGCCGCGAACGAATTGCGCGCCCCAATTCCCCCGTCAGCGGCGACGAGGTGCTTCGGCACGATGAACAGCGAGATGCCGCGCGTCCCGTGGAGCGCATCGGGCAGCTTCGCGAGCACCAGATGGATGCTGTTGGCGGTCAGATCGTGATCGCCATACGTGATGAAGATCTTCGTACCCGTGATCCGATAGCTGCCGTCGGCGGCCGGCTGCGCGCGCGTCCGCATGATGCCGAGGTCGGTGCCCGCATGCGCCTCGGTCAACGCCATGGCGCCCGCCCACTCACCGGCATACAGCTTCGGCAGGTACTGCGCTTTTAGCGCCTGCGAGCCATGGTTGGCGATACACGTCGCCGCGCCGACCGTCAGCGTGCCGCACAGATAGAGGCCCGTATTGGCCGCGTAGAACATCTCTTCCAGCGCGACCGTGAGCATCTTCGGCAGACCCTGCCCGCCGTACTGGGGGTCGCCCGCGACACCGAGCCAACCGCCTTGCGCTAGTGCAGCGAACGCTTGTTTGAATCCCGGCGGCGTCGTTACACCGTCCACACGCAACGTACAGCCCGCGCGGTCGCCCGGCTGATTCAACGGCGCGAGTTGCTCGGATGCAATCTTGCCGGCTTCTTCGAGCACCGCGGTCACGAGATCGCGACCGACGTCGGCGAGTGCCGGAATGCGCTGCCATGTCGATTCCGCATCGAGCAGGTCGAACAGCACGAACTCGATATCGCGTCTGGGCGCGACGTACTCAGGCATCGGCTGTGTGCTCCTCAGACATGATCAAACGCGAGCGGATCGATTTGCATCAGCACGCCGGCGCCCGCTTCGAGTGAGCGCTTGTGCGCTTCGGCGCGCGGCAGCATGCGCGCCATGTAGAACCGCGCGGTCGCGACTTTGCCGGTGAGAAACGGATCCGCGGCGCCGTTCGTCGCAAGCAACTGCGTCGACGTCAACGCCATGCGCGCCCAGAAATACGCGAGCGTCGCATAGCCGCTGTACATCAGATAATCGACCGCTGCCGCGCCCAGCTCATTCAGATCTGTCGCTGCGCGGGCCCCGGTCGCCATGCTCAGCGTCGACCATTCGGCGGCGATGCGGTCGAGCGCGCTGCCGATGTCCGGCAACGGACCCGCACACGCGCGCGCCACACGATGCATCTCCTCGACGAATGCCAGCAACGCTTTGCCTTGCGTCAGCATGACCTTGCGGCCCAGCAGGTCGAGTGCCTGAATCTGCGTCGTACCCTCGTAGATCATCGTGATCCGGCAGTCGCGCACGTATTGTTCGACGCCGGTTTCCTCAATGAAACCGTGACCGCCGAAAATCTGGACGGCGTGATTGACGCTTTCGAACCCGGTCTCGGTCAGGAACGCTTTTACGATCGGCGTCAAAAAACTCAACATCGTCTCGGCGTCATCGCGTTGCGCCGGTGGTCCGAACTCGGCGAGATCGGCTTGTTGCGCGGTGTAGTACGCGAGTGCGCGACCGCCTTCGATCAATGCCTTCTGCGTCAGCAGCATCCGCCGCACGTCGGGATGCACGATGATCGGATCCGCCGGCCCTGCGGGATTCTGCGGTCCGGTCAAACTGCGCATCTGCAAGCGTTCGCGCGCGTAGGTCAACGACGCCTGGTAAGCCGCCTCGGCGACGCCGACACCCTGGATGCCGACGCCGAGTCGCGCCGCATTCATCATCGTGAACATACAACGCATGCCCTGATTCTCGGCGCCGACCAGATAGCCGATCGAGTGCTCAAAACTCAGCGCGCACGTTGCGTTGCCATGAATGCCCATCTTCTCTTCGATGCCGGTGCACAGCACACCGTTGCGCTCACCGGGACTGCCGTCCTCGCGCAATTGGAACTTCGGCACGATGAACAACGAAATGCCCTTCGTACCGGTGGGTGCGTCCGGCACGCGCGCGAGTACCAGGTGCAGAATGTTGTCGACCAGATCGTGCTCGCCGGCCGAGATGAAGATCTTGTTGCCGCTGATCGAGTACGTGCCGTCGGCATTGGGCGTCGCCTTCGTGCGCAGGATACCGACGTCGGATCCGGCCTGCGGCTCCGTCAGACACATCGTGCCGGTGCATGCACCGGACAGCAGCAACGTGAGGAAGCGCTGTTTCTGCGCGGGCGTGCCATGCCGCTCGAGCGCGTTCATCGCGCTGTGCGAGAGGTCCGGATACATCGTCCACGCCATGTTCGCGATCGTCATCGGCTCTTCGACGATCAGCGCCAGGCTGTGCGGCAGACCTTGGCCGCCATAGCGCGGATCACCCGTCATGCCGGTCCAGCCGTTGGCCACGTACGTTCGATACGCGTCTTTGAATCCCGGTGGCGTCGTCACGACGCCGTCGGCCAACGAACAACCCTGCACATCGCCGACGCGGTTGGCCGGAAACAGTTCGGTCTCGGCGAACCGTGCCGCTTCTTCGAGGATCGGATCGAGCAAGTCGCGTGTCACCGTCTCGCGCTCGGTCAGCCGCGCGAAATGCGACTCGAAGTCGAGCACGTCGTACAACAGGAAACGCATGTCTCGAAGCGGGGCGCGAAATTCCGCCATATGTGAGTTCCGTGAGCAGCGATGCACCTTAGCGTTGCCGCGTCGAAAGTGTCAAAAGGCAGGTGCTCGCCTTACATCACGATGTGACGAACACCGCTTTTGCATCATCGCGAGCACGGTCTCAATGACGCATGCGCACCAACACGACGTCGATTCGCCGCGGACTCGATGCATTGCTGTGGCGGTTGTTGCCCGGCGTTTGTTTCCTGTGCAACCAGCCAAGCTTCGTTGCGATGGACCTGTGCCAGCACTGTCGCGCTGCGTTGCCGTGGATCAGACACCCATGTTGCTCCTGTGCACTGCCGCGGCCGCTACCGGAACCGGGCACGCTTCGGTGCCCTGCGTGCGACGCAAAGCCGCCGCCCTTCCGTCGCGCGATTGCGTCGCTCGGCTACGTCGAACCCGTCACGCGAATGGTCCACCGACTCAAATTCAACGGCAGCCGCATCGACGCGCGCGTGCTCGGTCACCTGTTGGCGGATGCAATACGCGCCGCATACACCTGCGAACCACTACCGCAGCTGATCCTGCCTGTGCCGCTGAGTCGCGCGCGGCTGTTGCGCCGCGGCCACAATCAGGCGGCGTTGCTTGCGCGCTGGGTCGGTGGCGCGCTCGATCTGCCGGTTGACTATCACGCGTGCCGACGCGTACGGAACACGCCGCCGCAGACGGGCCTGCGCCGCAGCGCGCGACTGCGCAACTTAGCCGGCGCGTTTAGCGCCAATGGCGCGCTCGCGGACCTGCGTGTTGCAATAGTCGACGACGTGATGACGACCGGCAGCACCGTCACGGCGCTCGCGCGAGTCTTACTGGCGGCGGGCGCTGCGGAAGTGCACGTGTGGGCCGCGGCCCGAACGCCGGAGCCGCATTGCGTGCAACAGGCACTAGAATGAGCACCCATTCTTCAGGTCAACGCTCGCACCATGAGCACCGCCACCGTCAGCGAAGCCCCGTACGCCACGCTCGGGCCGGATCAGATCCTCACCGCGATCGAAGCGGCGGGCTACCGTTGCGACGGCCATCTGCTGGCATTGAACAGCTACGAAAACCGCGTCTATCAGATTGGCCTCGAAGACGGTGCCAAGATCATCGCGAAGTTCTATCGACCGGAACGCCTCAGCGATGCCGCGATCCTCGAAGAGCATGCGTTTCTGGCCGAGCTCACCGCTCACGAATTGCCGTGCATCGCGCCGCTCCACGCGGCCGACGACTCGACGCTGCATCTGGCGGTCGGATTCCGATTTGCGCTGTTCCCGCGTCAGGGCGGTCACGCGCCGAACCTCGAATCGGCCGACAACCTGCGCGTGCTCGGTCGCACGATGGCGCGGATCCATCAGGTCGGCCGTTCAGGTCGCTTTCGACATCGACCCAAATTCACCGTCGAACGGCTCGGTACCGAGTCACGCGACTTCGTGTTGGAGCACGACTTCGTGCCGGCGGAACTCACCGACGCTTATGCCTCCGTGACGACCCATCTGATCGACCGGATCGCCGTGCACACGCTGCCGGCGCAAGGCCGGATCCACGGCGACTGTCACCCGGGCAACGTGCTGTGGCGCGACGACGCGCCGTATTTCGTCGATTTCGACGACACCGTGATGGGACCGGCGGTGCAGGATCTGTGGATGTTGTTGTCGGGCGAGCGCGAGGAGCAGACGCAAGCGCTGGCGCGTTTCCTCGAAGGTTACGAGACGTTCCTGCCCTTCGACCTGCGCGAACTCGCGTTGATCGAACCGTTGCGCACGCTGCGGATCATGCACCACGCCGCGTGGATCGCGCGGCGTTGGCACGACCCGGCATTCCCGTTGGGCTTTCCGATGTTCGGCAGCATGCGTTACTGGTCCGAACACATCCTGCACCTGCGCGAACAACAGGCCGCGCTCGACGAACCGCCGTTGTCGCCGTGATGAGTTGATCGCCTTCGCGGCCCGCTTCAAACGAGTCCGAGCGCGCGCGCCTGTACGACCGGGTTCGCGTACTGAGCCACGACCTGATCACGCAGCTCCTTTGGCAACGCCGACAGCCGCGCTTCGAATGCGCGTAAGCGTTGACTGCCGGCTTCCGGCACGTCGCATTCGAGTCCCGCGAGCCGCGCCGCCATGAAATGGGTCGGGAACAGCCGGTAGCCGCGCGCGATCTGACGATCGACCTCGGCCGCGACCGCGTCCGCGTCGCTGAAATCTCCGCCGAACGCCGCGCCAATACTCAGATGCACGCGGCCTTTGCGGCCGCTGACTCCGGTGATGATGCTGCGCAGATCCTCGCCGGGTTCTTTCCGGTACACGCCATGCGCGGCAACCGCGGCGAGTTCGCGCGCCTTCAACTCATCGCACGGGTCGAGTTCGTACGACACCGCGACCGGCACGATCGACAGCCGATCGACCATCCGATTGATATCGGGCACGTCTTTGCGATACGCCAGCGACACCATCTTGATCAGCGCCGGATCGGTCAGATCGCGCCCGTCTTTCGCGCGGCCCTCGCGCTGCGCGATCCAGACCGAGTGTCCGGTCTCCAGCGAGTGCCGTACGTAGCGCGACGTCAGCGACATCGCCGCGAACGCCATCCTGGCGCCGCGTTTTTCGCGATGAACGACGAAGCCTTTATTGAGCCGCATCACGTCGCCCGCATAGCCGGTTCGCAACAGGTTGTCGCCGATCGCCATGCGGGTCGTCGGATGCCCCGCACGGAACAACGCAAGATTCATGAAGCCGGAATCGAGCGTGATGTCGCGATGGTTCGAGATGAACAGGTGACTCAGGTCCGGTTCGAGCCCTTCCATTCCCGAGACGGTGAAGCCGTCGGTCGTCGAATCGATCATCTGCTGAAATACGACCGCGAGCGCGTTCTGAAATGCGTCCACCGAATCGATTCTGGCGAACGCGCGCCGCAGTTTTTTTCCAACCAGCGCCCGCGCGATCGACGGCGCCCAACGGGATAACGCCGGTGCGACGAAGCGCGCGACATCGCGCAGCAAGGACGGATCGCGCCCGAGCCGCCGCAGCACCGCAGGCACCTCGTCGTCACGATACGGGCGAATCTCGTCGAATTCGGTCACGGCAACTCGGGTCAAACGACGCTGCAGGCTACCCAAGAGCGGCCACACACAAAAGCATCGCGTTCATCTAGTATCCCCATCCCTTGGTGGCCATCGGAGCAAAGCCATGTCGTCTCTTGGAATCCGACCGTACCACAAAGGGCTCGTCGATCTCGGCCGCGGTGGCTATGCATGGCTGCAGCCCGACGGCGGCTGGGGCTGGAGCAACGCGGGGCTGATCACCGACGGTGACGCTGCGCTGTTGGTCGATACGTTGTTCGACCTGCCGCTGACCGCCGACATGCTTGCGGCAATGCGTCGCGCCGCACCGAACGCGCGGATCGACCAACTCGTCAACACGCACAACAACGGCGACCACTGCAACGGCAACGAACTCGTCACCGGCGCACAGATCATCGCGTCGAAGGCGACCGCGGAGGAACTCGCGCACGAGTCGCCTCGAATGATGGCCGCGCTGATGCGACGCGCGCCTGACATGGGCGAGCTCGGCCAGTTCTTTCTGTATTGCTTCGGTGCTTTTCAATTCGACGCAGTGACGCAGACCCTGCCGACGCGCACGTTTGAAGGCGAGCTCGATCTCGAGGTCGGCGACAAACGGGTCCATCTGAAGCAAGTCGGACCGGCGCATACCCGCGGCGACACGATCGTGCACGTGCCGGCGGACCGACTGGTGTTCACCGGCGACATCCTGTTCATCGAGGGCCATCCGATTCTGTGGGTGGGGCCGGTCGGGAACTGGATCGATGCCTGCAACTACATCAACGCACTCGACGTCGACACGATCGTGCCAGGGCACGGGCCGATCACCGACAAACGCGGTGTGACCGCCGTGCGCGACTATCTGATCTATATCCGGGATCAGGCCCGGCGCCGATACGACGCGGGGATGAGCGTCTACGACGCGGCGCAGGACATTTCACTGGCGGACTATGACTCTTGGGGCGACGCGGAGCGCATCGTCGTCAACGTCGCGACACTGTACAAAGAGTTCAGCGGCGACCCCTCGCCGAACGACACGACCGAACTCTTCAGCCAAATGGCGAAGCTGCATCGATCGCGGCGCGGCGCGAAAAATTGACGCACAAAAAAAGGGGTGTCGTAACACCCCTAGACGCTTTTGGGAGAATCGAAATTCGTTAAGAGGTGCGGCGCCGCAGCAGCACGAGCGCAAGCAGGCTCGCTGAGAGCAGCACAAACACGCTTGGGTCGGCGACCTGCAGAATGTTCACAGCAACCGCGCTCGCCGCTACAGCCATTGATACCAGCACGGCGGCGATTACAGTTCGGGTTATCACGTCCTTCATCCCCTCGATTTTTCTGTTTTTTGTGTGACCGACCGCACACTAGCAAAGCGACTTCGGCGGCGACGTGACGAAGATGTAAACCGATGCCCGCGGTCTATCCGCGATGGCATCGACGCAATCCATCGACTAATTTACCGGCCATGGAACTACAACTCTCAGGCAAAACCGCGCTGGTCACCGGCAGCCATCGCGGCACCGGGGCGGTCATCGCCGC
>CAYUMA010000700.1:0-3257 GCA_964445675.1 uncultured Pseudomonadales bacterium
TGGCAATGTCATCCTGCACTTCGAACACGTCGCGCAGCTCGCGATCGTAGGTCTCCGACCACAGTTGATAGCCGGTGTCGGCGCGAACGAGTTGCGCCGTGACGCGCAGGTGATCGCCCGAGCGCCGGATGCTGCCTTCAAGGACGTGTACGACGCCGAGCTCGCGCGCGATGTCGGGGATCTTCGTCGGCTTGCCTTTGAAATAGAACGATGAGGTCCGCGCCGAGACGAGCAGGTCAGGGACCTGGGCAAGCAGATTCAGGATTTCTTCCGCCATTCCGTCCGCGAGGTACTCCTGGTCCTGCTTCTCGCTCATGTCCGTGAACGGCAGCACCGCGATGGACTTCTCCGGAATCGTCGTCGCAGCGGGAGCGACCGTCGGCACTACTGCAGCGACGGGTTGCTCGGTGGCGACCGGCTTCGACAACCAGAACTTGTCGACGCCGAAGTAGGCGAGCGCAAGCGAGAGGACGGCGACGCCGCCGACGACCATCGTGGTCCCACGCCAACGAGCGCGCTTTGGCGCAGCGGTCGGAAGGACCGCGCGCAGCGCATCCGTCGGCGCACTGCCAACAAAATGCCGCACCGAATCGACCAGGTCGGCGAAGGCGCCTACCGTTGGATCACCGTTCCAACCACTGAAATCCAATGACTGTGCCTGGCGGAATCCGAGCGGCGGTTGAATGCTGTCGACACGCAGCGGTATCAGCTTGTTCTCGTCGCGCGCCTGCTGCGCCTCGTCGCGTACCCACCCCGACTCGAGGGAGGCTTTCGACCAGAGCACGATGACGACTTTGGCCGCGTCGAGCTGACGCGCGATTTCGGGCGCGAAATCCACGCCGCCGCGAATATGCCTGTCCCACCAGACCGAAAAGCCCGCACCTTCGAGCCTGCGCGAAAGCTTCTCCGCGATGGAGCGGTCTTCGCTGACGTATGAAACGAACACATCGGCCACGGATGGCTCCCGGTGTAGGCTCTGTCGCCAGCGGTCGTCCTGGCGCACTGCCCGGCAAAATAGCATGGCGTCGGGCACGCCATTAAATCGGCCAGCTCTGTCACAGCGTTCTTCCGACGCCAAACTATCAAATATCTTGCAGGGGCTTGCACCATGAGATCTGAGCAGGCGCCGGAAGAATCGTCGGCCTTGGCGTCTCTGCGTGGCTGTAGATATACATCAACGACATCACCGTCTTGATCCACGGCTCGCCACAGGTAGTAGCGTTGACCCTTGATGCTGACGAATACCTCGTCGATGAAGAACGTGTCGCCGAATCCGGGGTGTTTGCGCTTGAGTCGTTTCGAAAACAACGGACCGAATTTTGTTGCACCACAGTCGAATCGACTCGTAACTCACGTCGATGCCGCGCACGGCGAGCAAGTCTTCGATGTCGCGGTGACTGAGATTGAAACGATGGTGGAGCCAAACCGCATGTTGAATGATCGCGGGCGGAAATCGGTGTCGTTTGTAGAGCCTGGCTGATCTATTCATACCGCAATAGTTGCTCAAGCCCACCTAGGTTGACAGTACTCGGCGTACACCTGTTTGACGCTTTCTTGGCCACCCGTACACTGAATAGACTCGAACGGTTGCGCCAAAGTTGAACTTGACGCAAGAGTCGCTTATAAGCGAATATGACAACATCCGTAGTTCAGTACGTCACGACCAAAGGCAAGATCCCCTATCAAGACTGGTTGGGCGGACTGAAAGACAAGGTCGCAAAGGCCAGTGTGATTCGTCGCATCCTGCGCATCGAGTTCGGAGACTTCGGCGATCACAAACGAATCGGTGATGGCGTATCCGAACTGCGGATCGATGTTGGGCCGGGTTACCGTGTGTACTTCGGCGCCATCGGAAGAACGATCGTCGTCCTGCTCTGCGCAGGCAGCAAGAGAACGCAGCCGCGAGACATCGCACGCGCGAAGAAGTACTGGAAGGATCATCAAGAACGCTATGACAAAAGCTAAGGCAAAAGCGAAAACCCCACCGCACGTCTCCAATGAAGACGCGACGATTTTGCTGTTTCGCGAGGATCCGGAAGTGGCGGCGGAGTACCTCAATCAAGTACTCGCCGACGGCAAACGCGAGGAGCTCCTTTTGGCAATGCGTTACATGGCAGCTGCCTTCGGAGGAATTTCGGGAGTTGCCCGCGCAACGAAGCTCAATGCTCGTACGCTTTACCGCACGCTATCCGAGCATGGCAACCCAGAGTTCGATACCTTCACGTCATTGTTGAAGGTGATGGGGCTTCGGCTCGCGGTCGCCCCGATCAAGCCCGCACGCCACAAGCGCGCACAGCTCGTCTGATCGCGCCGCCGCACTCCTTTCCGCGCGAATCAGACAACGGCAGGCCTGCCGGCCGTAAGGCTGAATACGAAGGGTTGTCATCCGGCGATCAGACAGAAGCACACACCGAAAACACTTCCAATATCGAACGTGATGGTCGCAGCATCCAAGCAGAAATCGTGGCGAACCGCGGAGAAATATTGGAAACCCGAACACTGAAATCAGCAAGTCAATCAATCAGTTACCCGGGTTGCACGTTGCCCACTGAAAATCCGCGTGTCGGCACTGTGCGACGACCGGTTCAATTCTGCCCCTGGCCACCAACAAAATCATTGAGTTGCGAGCCTCAGGAACAAATTGCTTTCCAATACTTCGTCGACTTTCCAATACTTAGCACGTCGGAACGCACTGTTTCGGGCTTGTCGTGGCGCTTCGCTATTGCGCGTACTTGCGACCGAGCACACGCACCAGATGATCGAAATTCGACACCAAGCCTTCGTTCGAACTTCGTTGAGAGCAAGCCGCTCCTTAACGATTCCGTTGGATGGAGATCACATCGTAGTGCTGCCGCGAGATACCCGGAAGCCACTGACCGACGCAGCGCCAGTCGTCTATTCGATCGGATGATCACTACCAATTGCGTTCAGCTGCGGGCATTTTCCAGGCCAGCTACTCCGGCAGTTTCATTTTGCGCAGGAATGCCTTGTAGCGGGGATCATCGGCCAGATTCTTGAGCAGCGGCTCGCCGACGATCCCGTTAAGGGAAGTATCCTTCTGCTGGTAGGCGCGTTCGAGCCATTGCAGCGCAAGATCGTGATCGCCGCGATACGCGTAGCTCGTCGCCACATAAACCGAACCCCTGTCAGCCCATCGCGCGATTTGCGCTTGCAGCGCCTCGTCCGCCTCGGCCTTCCGGCCGTTTGCCTGCAACATGATCGGGAGGAACGTCAGTCGACTCCCCTCGTCAACGTCC
>CAYUMA010000701.1:0-2645 GCA_964445675.1 uncultured Pseudomonadales bacterium
ACCGAGCGCCTCGCGAGGACGGCGGAGGTCTTGCGCCAACGCAGCAGCGTGCAGTGGTTAGAGGCGCTCGATCGCGAAGGCGTCCCGTGCGCGCCGGTGCTGACGCGCGAGCAGGTCATCGAGCACGAGCAGATCCGCGTCAATGCGGTCATCGAGGAACACGATCATCCGGTCGGTGGCCGCATCCGACAGCCGCGTCCGGCCGCGCGCTTCGGCGGCACGCCGGCAATGATTCGGCGTCCCGCGCCGCTGCTCGGGGAGCACACGCGCGAGATCCTTATCGAGGCGGGACTCTCGAGCGCCGAAATCGATGCGCTTGCGCCGCAACAGCGGACTGCAATAGCGCCTTGATTCGTCCAGTGTTGTTAATTGCGGCCGTCTTCGGCGCCGTCTTTGGTAAAGCAGCCGTGGCATTTGCCGATGATGCGCCGCTGCGGATTCGTAATCTGGCGCCGGCATCGGGCATCTACGGTGTGCCGCGCGCATTGGGGGGCGATGTACTCGCGAACGGCTATGAGCTGACGCTCGGCACCGAGCTCGCCAACAATTTCACCGGCTCCGCGCGCAAATCCGCGGTCGCGTATTTTGATGGCGAGACGACGTATCTGACGGTGGGGCTGCGCGGCGCTTTTGCGGGACGTTGGGAGTGGGGCGTCGAAGCGCCGTATGTCATTCAACACGGCGGCTACCTCGATGCCGCGATCGACAACTTCCACGATGTCTTCGGATTCGACGACAACGGCCGCAACGCGGTCGCACGCGACAGGATCCGCTATTTCGTCGCGGACGCCGGCTCGACGTATGTCGACTTACGCAACGATCGGCGGGGCTGGGGTGATGTTCGCGTCAGCGGCGGTTACCAGCTGGTGCGCGACAGCGAGCGGTCGTTGGCGCTACGCGCGCTCGTGAAGGTACCGACCGGCGATGTCTCCGAATTGACCGGATCGGAGGCGACCGATGTGTCGGCGTGGCTCGATTACACCGACCATGAACTGTTCGACTGGGCCCGCACGTCGATGACCGGCGCGGTCGGCGTCATCGTGCTCGGCGATGGCGAACTGTTGCCGCGCGAACAGCAGCGAACGGCACTGTATGGCCACTTCGGCGTCGGTTACTCGCTGACCGATGCGTGGACGTTGAAGGCGCAGCTCGACTATCACAGTCAGTTGATCGATGCGGCGGTGGATCAGCTCGGCGGCGCCTCAGTGCAAGGCAGCCTCGGCGCGCGCTGGCGGTTCGCGCCGAAGGTGTGGACCGATTTCGCGCTGACGGAGGATCTCACCGCCGACAGCACATCGGACGTACTGCTGCAGATCGTGCTCGGCATCGAACTTTGACGCCTTCGCACAGTCGTCAGATTTTGCGGCCCGTGCCTTCCCAATATTTGTCGCGCAACAAGCGCTTGTAGAGCTTGCCGGTCTCGTGACGCGGCAACGCGGCGACGAAGTCGATCGAACGCGGCGCTTTGTAACCCGCGAGGTGCGCACGGCAATGCGCGATCAGCGCACTGGCGAGTTCCGCGGACGCGAGTTCCGGGGTCTTCAGTTGCACGGCGCCTTTGACCTCTTCGCCGAACTCGTCGTTCGGGATACCAAAGACGGCCGCATCGAGCACCGCAGGATGCGCAGCCAGAACCGACTCGATCTCTGCCGGATAAATGTTCACGCCGCCCGAGATGATCATGTCGATCTTGCGATCGCTGAGGAACAGATAGCCGTCGGCGTCGAGATAGCCGATGTCGCCGAACGTGAACATCCCGGGTTCGAGGTGCGCTGCGGCCGTCTTGCCCGGCTCTTTGTGGTACTCGAAATCACCGCCCATACGATTGCGCACGTAGATCTGGCCGGCGACGCCGGGTGGCGCCAGCGTCAGGTCGTCAGCGACGATGCGCAACTCGACCATCGGCGTCGGTAGCCCAAGCGTGCCGGGCCGTTCGCGCCACTCCTGCGCGCTCGCGGTCGTCACGATCGAGCCTTCAGTCGAGCCGTAATACTCGGCAATGACGTTGCCCCACCATTCGATCATGCGGCGCTTGACGTGCGGCGGACATGGCGCGGCGCCGTGCCAGACCACTTTCAGACTGCGTCCGCTGAAACGCGCCCGCACGGCGTCGTCGAGACTCAGCAGGCGATGGAACTGCGTCGGCACGAGGTGCACGTTGGTGACCCCATGACGATCGATCAACTCGAGCACCTCCGCGGGATCGAAGCGCTGGCGCATCACGACCGTGCTGCCGGCGATCAGCGGCAGATACGAAAATGCCCATTGCGCCGAGTGGTACACCGGACCGCACAGCAGCGTCACGCCGTCGGTCGGAATCGACAGCAGATTGGCCATCCCGGCGCCCATCATTGCCATCGCTTCGATTGGTGGTGGGCCGCTTCCGCCCGCGGCGCGTACACCCTTCGGTCTTCCCGTGGTCCCGGACGTGTAGAACATCGGGCCTCCGGCCGTCTGCGCGTCCGGTTCGTCGGGGCATGACGCCGCGATGAACGCCTCGTAGTCCAGAAATCCGGGTACGGTGCCGCCGATGCGGATGCACGTTTTCAGCGACGGCGTTTCGCCACGCGCGATGGCAGCCAGCGCGTTTGGTGTGAATTCGGCGTCCGTGATCAGCACCTTCGACTCGGAGTTGTTGATCACGT
>CAYUMA010000702.1:0-2282 GCA_964445675.1 uncultured Pseudomonadales bacterium
CCCGCGTCCTTGCCGAGTCCTTTGATCAGGCGCAGGCCCAACCGCAGCGCGCCCTGATTGCGCGTATATCGGTAGGGGGCATCGTTACGTTCGGCTTGGGCTTCCAAGGCGTGATCCCAGCCGCTGCATTGCACGTCCACCGGGCGGATTTCGATGCCGTGGCGTTGTGCATCCTGGATGAGTTGCGACGGCGAATAGAATCCCATCGGCAAACTGTTCAGCAGGCCGCAGCAAAAGGCCGCGGGCTCGTGGCGTTTCAGCCACGCCGACACGTAGACGAGCAGTGCAAAACTGGCGGCATGGGATTCCGGGAAACCGTAATCGCCAAACCCTTTGATCTGCTCGAATACGCGCTCGGCGAATTCGCGGTCGTGACCCCGCGCGAGCATCCCGTCGATCAACTTGGCTTCGAACTGCTCGAGACCGCCACGCCGCTTCCACGCCGCCATCGCGCGGCGCAGTTGATCGGCCTCACCGGCGCTGAACCCCGCCGCGACCATCGCAAGCTCGATCACCTGCTCCTGGAAAATCGGAATGCCGAGCGTACGCTCGAGCACGCCGCGGACCGCATCGCTCGAATAGGTGACGCTCTCCAATCCCTGCCGGCGGCGCAGATACGGGTGCACCATGTTGCCCTGGATCGGGCCCGGTCGAACGATGGCCACCTCGATGACGAGATCATAAAAAGTGCTGGGCTTGAGCCGGGGCAGCATGCTCATCTGTGCGCGTGATTCGACCTGAAACACGCCGACGCTGTCGCCCCGCTGCAACATCTGATAGGTCTCTCGATCTTCCGGCGGAATTGCACCGACGGTGAGCGCTTTGCCACCAGTCATGCCGTGAAACTCATTCAGATGATCGAGCGCTTTGCGAATCGCCGTCAGCATACCCAAGCCCAGCACATCGACTTTGAGCAAGCCGAGCGCTTCGAGATCGTATTTGTCCCATTGAATGACCGTGCGGTCTGCCATCGCCGCATTTTCGATCGGCACCAGTTGCGTCAGCGGCCCGCGCGAAATGATGAATCCGCCGACGTGCTGTGACAGGTGCCGCGGAAATCCCAGCACCTGCTGCACGAGTTGCAGAAACTGCTGCACCGTCGGACTGTGTGGGTCGACTCCCGCCTTTGCGCAGCGCGCTTCGAGCACATCGTGTTTGTCCCACCAGGCGAGCGACTTGGCTAACAGATCCACGAGGTCGAGGCTCAACCCCAGCGCTTTGCCGACGTCACGAACCGCGCTGCGCGGCCGGTACGTGATCAACGTTGCAGCGAGTGCTGCGCGGTCGCGCCCGTAGCGTTTGTAGATGTACTGGATGACTTCTTCGCGCCGCTCGTGTTCGAAGTCGACATCGATGTCGGGCGGCTCATTACGTTCCTTCGATACGAAGCGTTCGAACAACATGTGCATCCGCGATGGATCAACCTCCGTGATGTTGAGGCAATAGCAGACCGCCGAATTGGCGGCGGATCCGCGTCCTTGACACAGAATTCCTTCACCGCGCGCAAACGCAACGATGTCCTGCACGGTCAGGAAAAAATACTCATAGCTCAGTGCGGCGATGAGTTCGAGTTCGGTCTCGAGCAGTTCTATGACGTCAGCGGGGACGCCGGCCGGCCAACGCTGCGCGGCGCCGACGAACGTGAGCTGGCGCAGATACTCGCTCGGCGTCAGATGCGGCGGCACCAGCTCTTCGGGATATTCGTAACGCAGTTCATCGAGCGAGAAGGAACACTGTTCGAGGATCGTCACCGACTCCGCGAGCATCTCGGCCGGATATAACGTGCGCAACCGGGCGATGGAGCGCAGGTGACGCTCGCGATTGGCGTGTTGCGCGGTACCCAGTTGTGCAACCGAGGTCTTCAGACGAATGGCGGTCAGCACATCCTGCAGGGGCTTACGCTGCGCGACGTGCATGTGCACGTCGTTGCTTGCAACTACCGGCAGATCGAGCCGCATCGACAGCGTCAGAGCGACCGCCGCGAGGTCGAGGTCGTCGCCGTTCTGCAGCAGCTCCAGTGCAATCCACAGGTGCTTGAGCTTGCTGCGCAGGCGCCGGCCTTCGTCGAGCAGCACGCTCATCGTGGTGGTTTGCGGAACCCACAACGCAAAACAATCGGCGACACTAAAGCTCAAATCATCGATCGACAGCCGATAGGTGCCTTTCGGACTGCGCCGGCGCGCGCGGCTGATCAGTGTCGAGAGCGCTCCGTAAGCGACGCGGTGTGGCGCCAGCAGCACGAGCTTGATGCCTTCGCTCAGCATAAATTCGGCGCCGATGAC
>CAYUMA010000703.1:0-2182 GCA_964445675.1 uncultured Pseudomonadales bacterium
TGGAGCATCGGCTGTGCGACGAGGTCTGGCTCGAGCCGACGCCGGGCCATACGGCCGGACACGTCAGCGTGCACATCAAGTCGAACGGCGCGGAAGCGCTGATCACCGGTGATTGTTTCCATCACCCGTGCCAGATGGCGCACACCGACTGGTGCAGTTCGGCGGATTTCGATCGCGCCCAGGGACAGCGCACCCGTGAGGGGTTGTTGGCGAAATACGCCGAACAGCCGGTGCTGGTGATCGGTACCCACTTTGCAACGCCGACCGCGGGTCATGTCAGGCGCGGCGACGATGGTGCGTTCAGGTTCGAGGCGCAGGCGTCGTCGTAGGAAGCGTTTTCGCGCCTTCGTTACGGCTGCCGGTCGCGGTGCCCGGTCAGCATATCCATGTGATAACGCCGTCGCGTCTCGTTGAGCCAGTGTTCGAGGCGCCGCCGCAGCGGCGGGAAATCGGCCACCACGAGCGCGACGCCGAGCGGCAACATCCAGAAGCCGAGAATCGGCAGAAATCCGAGCAACCCGAACGCGCACAGAACGACGCCGAGCAACGAGCGCACCCCGGGAGGCAGCCGCCGTTGTGCCCAGCGCAATATACGATAGGTGACGACGACGAGCCGGTGGCGCCAATGACGCTGTTTGGTCAAACGGGGCTAATCCAGGCTAAACCTGCATCGGACTGTCGGCGGGCGCCGTGTGCCTGTCGGGGTTGGAACGGCGGTCGAGGTCGGGGTCGATCGAGCGGAAGTGATAGCAGCCGTCTTCGCCGAGGCTGCGCTCGATGCGGTTGCGATGCATCAGCAGGTGCAGGTGCGCGATGGCTTCGCCCAGCGCCATCATCATCTGGCGTGGATCCAGTTTACGTTTGAACAGCACCGGCAACAGATCGCGCGCCTGCGCCGGCGTGCGGCAATGCTCCTCGATCGCAAGCATGCGGTCCTCGTGGTGATTGATCAGCTGGCGCAAGCGCTCACGCACGCCGTAGAACGGTAAGTTGTGCGCCGGCAGCACCAGCGTTTCGCCCGGCGTTTTCATGAACTTGTCGTGCGACTCCATCCAGTCTTTCAGCGGATTCGCTTCGGGTTCGGTCGGATGCACGCTGACGTTCGACGTGATGACCGGCAGGATCTGGTCACCGGAAATCATGATGTCGAGCGCTTTTGAATGCAGGCACGCGTGTTCCGGCGAATGGCCGGAACCAACGACGATCGACCAGTCGCGATTGCCGATGCGCAGCTCGTCGCCATCGACGAGACGCTGATAGCCGCTCGGCATCGTCGGCATCATGAAGCCGTCGTTGTTCTTCGAGCGCATTTCCCACATCTGGCGCATCTGCTCGAGATACTCGCGCGGCATGCCGGCGCGTTCGTAAAACGCCTGGCCGATCCAGCTCGAATGGTGTCCGGGCGCGGAACCACCGAACGCGCGCGCCTGGTAATACTCGGCGCGCGTCATCAGCAACGGACACTTGAAATGGTCGGAAATCATGCCGGCCTGACCGATGTGGTCCGGGTGCATATGCGTGCAGACGACCGCCTTGACCGGCTTTCCCCGCATGTCGCCGCTGAACAGCTGGTGCCACAACGCTTCGGTTTCCCGATTGCCTAAGCCCGTGTCGACGACGTACCAGCCGTCACCGTCGTCGAGCAGATACAGATTGATGTGGGTCAGCGAGCCGCCCATCGGCATCGTCAGCCAATGGACGCCGGGCGCGACTTCGCGAGTCGTGCCGGGTTTTGGATGATCGGGGTACGGATATACGAGGTCGTTCATGCGCCAAGTATATGCGGACTATCCCGTCGGGGCATCGGTTCGCACGCGGGGCAATGTGATGCGCAGCAGGAAAAATCCGACGACCGCGGATAAGACCGACCCGCCGAGGACGGCCGCGCGCAGCGGAGCGGCGTAGTTGACGACCGAATCGGCGAACGCGAGCGAGCCGATGAACAGGCTCATCGTGAAGCCGATCCCGGTCAACACCGCGACGCCATACAACGACTGCCACGTTGCGCCGCGAGGCAGCTCCGCGAAGCCGAGCTTGATCAACAACGCGCACGTCGCGAACACACCGACCTGTTTGCCGATAAAAAGACCGAGCACGATGCCGGCCGCGACCCCGCCTGTCAGTTCGCTCGAAGTCATGCCGGCAAACGACACACCGGCGTTCGCGAACGCGAACAACGGCA
>CAYUMA010000704.1:0-3577 GCA_964445675.1 uncultured Pseudomonadales bacterium
CTATGGCGCAGATCTGCGCGGCTATTGGAATATGGAACTCGACGAGGCGGAGCAGGTGTGGGCGCGTGCGTATACGACGTTCCGAGCGCAACAGGGCGAGCGATTCAGTCTGGCCGGCACGCTGCAAGGTGTGATGGTGCACAACCTGACGGCCGACGAACAACTGCTCGGCGGCGGTGACACGGGACTCCGCGGCTATCCGAGCAGGTATCAATCAGGTGATCGCAGCTTCCTGTTCAGTCTCGAAGAGCGCTACTTCTCGGACCTCTACGTGGCGCGCATCGTCCGTGTCGGCTTTGCGGCATTCGTCGACGTCGGCCGCACGTGGTTTTCCGACAGCCCCGACGACGACGGCTACGGCATTCTTGCGGACGTCGGCTTCGGGTTGCGCTTCGAGTCGACGCGAACCCGTCAGGATCGTGTGTTGCACGTCGACTTCGCGTTTCCGCTCGTCGACGGTCCCGACGTGCAATCGATGCAGATTCTGCTCGTCATCAAGGATCGGTTCTAATCGGCGACCGTTTGTTATGCGCCGAGAATTGCGTCCGCCAACGGTCCGAGTTCGGTTGGGTTGCGCACGGACACGAGTAACGATGTCACGGGTGTTTCGCGCCACGCTTTGATGCGTTCACGGACGCGGGCGATCGGACCGACGAGTGATATTTCATCGGCGAGTCTGCTCGGCACCGCGATGGCCGCCTCCTGCTTGCGGCCCGCGAGATACAGATCCTGGATCTTGTCGGCTTCGCCCGCGAAGCCCATGCGCGATATCAGTTCTTTGTGGAAGTTGCGCTGCTTCGCACCCATGCCGCCAATGTAGAGCGCCAGCATGTTCTTGATCGGCAGCAGCCCCTTCTCGATGTCGTCAGTGATGTTGACGACCACGCCCTGCGATATCTCGAAGCCGGGCTTCGCGTTCGAAAGGGATGCGCTGTACACGTCCTGACGAAACGGCGAGTAGTACAGCGGCAACCAGCCGTCGGCGATTTCCGCCGCTAAGGCGACATTTTTCGGACCCTCGGCGCCCATGAAGATCGGCAGGTCGGCGCGCAGCGGATGCACGATCGACTTGAGCGGTTTGCCTAGCCCCCACGCGCCGTCGCCGTGATAGGGCAACGGATAATGCGGCCCCGCGTTCGCGACGGGGGCGTCGCGCCGCAACACCTGGCGGACGATGTCGATGTACTCGCGTGTGCGCGCGAGCGGTTGGGCGAACGGCGCGCCGTACCAGCCCTCGACGACTTGCGGCCCGGATACGCCGAGGCCGAGGATCATGCGGCCGCCGGACAGGTGGTCGAGCGTCATGGCCGCCATCGCAGTCGCCGTGGGCGTGCGCGCCGACAACTGGCAGATGCCGGTGCCGAGGCGGATGCGCGTCGTGTTCGCGCCGATCCAGGCGAGCGGCGTCAGGGCGTCGGAGCCGTACGCTTCGGCGGTCCACACCGAATCGAACCCCAGGCGTTCGGCGTGTTGGACCAGCCCGACCAATCCGGTGGGGGGCGTCGCGCCCCAGTAACCCAGTTGTAGACCCAGCTTCAGTTCTGCCATCGCAGACTCCTATGATTGCGAGTTGGTATTGTGTTCTTTCAGCGTGCGACCGTCGTCAAGTGATGCAGCGTTCGCGCGAGGTCGACACGATTGCCGAGGAAATCCGCCCACGGATCCTCTTTCATATTGCGCATCCGGCGCACCGCGTTGCCGATGTGGAATTTGGCGTTTTTCAACCGACTCGTCAGCTCCTCCCAGCGCAACGGCATCGACACGCCTGCGGTAGGCTCCGCCCGCGCACTGAACGGCGCCACGAGCAAGCGGCCGTGGCCGTTCTGTAAATAGTCGATGTACACCTTACTATCGCGGCGCCGCACGGCGCGAACGATCGTTGCGAGGTTGGGCAGACGATCGACGATCACGCGCGCCAGCAGGTGTGCAAAAGTGCGCGCCTGCTCGTGGGTCAGCTGGTTCGCGAGCGGAATGAGGACGTGCAGCCCGGAAGCACCGCTGGTCTTGAGGTACGCCGGTATCTCCAGCTCGAGCGCCAGATCGCGGATGGTTCTGGCGACCGCAATGACCGATGCGAAGGGCGCATCCTTGGGATCGAGATCGAGCACGCACCAATCCGGATGCTCCATGTCGCTGACACGGCTGTGCCAGGTGTGAATCGGTATTGTGCCGAGATTGACGAGATAGCGCAGCGACGGCGCATCGTCGGCGATGAAGTAATGGACTTCGCGCTCGGCCCCCTCGCTCCACAGCGTCTCGCGGCGAATCCACTCCGGCACGAATTCCGGCGCGTCGCGCTGATAAAACGACTTGCCGTGGATGCCGTCCGGGAAACGCGTCAACACGAGCGGTCGATCCTTCAGATACGGCAGCATCCACGGCGAGATCGCGTCGTAATAGTCCACCAGATCGCCTTTTGTGAAGCCGAGCTCCGGATAGAAGATCTTGTCGCGGTGGCTCACGTCGACGCGACGTTCTTCGACGTCGACGCGCGCCGCGGGCGGGGGCTCGTCGAACTTACCCGTGCACTCTTCGGCGGATTTGTCGGTGCGCATCCGGACGAAGACGGGCTGACGCAAATGACCGGCGGCCGTGTATTCGCGAAACGCGACCTCACAAACGCGTTCCGGCTTGACCCAATGACCGCCGTCGTCGGTGAGCGCTTGTCCTGCCGGCAATTGTTTGAGCTGCGTTTCTATTTCCTTTCGTTGCGCCCCGCTCAAGCCCGAGCCGACACGTCCGACGGACGTCAGTTTGCCGCCGCGATATTCGGCGAGCATCAGCGCGCCGACGTCGTTGCGGTTTGATTTCGACGATGCCCACCCGACGATGACGAAATCGCCCGTGCTGCGCGAACGCACCTTGATCCAGTCGTTGGAACGGCCGCTCTGGTAGCGGCTCGCCGCACGCTTGGCGACGATCCCCTCGATGCCGAGGCGCTGCGCGGCGGCAAAAGTAGCGAGCCCGTTGTCGGGAATGTGGTGCGAATAGCGGGCCGGACCGACCGTGGGGAGCACGTGTTCGAGCACCCGTTTGCGCTCTTCGAGCGTGGACTCGCGCAAGTCGTAGTGCATCGCCTCGAGCAGATCGAACGCATAGAGCATCGCTGGCTGGTGCCGCCCCGCGTCGATGATCTGCGAGCGACTCGTCAACGCCGCGCGCGCCTGTAGCGCCGAAAAACTCGGCCGACCGGTGGCGTCGTTGACCACCAGTTCGCCATCGAGCAACAGCTGTTCGTATGGCAATTTCGCGATGGCCTTGGCGATATCGGGAAACTGCTCGGTGAGCGGCAAGCCGTTGCGCGACAACAGTCGAACGCCGTCGGTGGATTTGTCGGCCAACAGCCGATAACCGTCGTATTTGAATTCGAACACCCAACCCGGTCGATCGAATGCAACGCCCGCGGTCGCGAGCATCGGTTTTGGCGGGGCCCTGGACTCGCGCACCTTTGGGGCCGCGCGCTTCTTCAATTGTCGACTGAGCTTGCGCGACGGTGCCGCCGGATCCGCGACCTCCTCTAGCGTGAGTCCGGAGAGAATCGATTCGTCGCAATAGACGTGCTGGGCATCGCGTGCCT
>CAYUMA010000705.1:0-3161 GCA_964445675.1 uncultured Pseudomonadales bacterium
CGCCGGTGCAGAACGCGCGCTCGCCGGCGCCGGTCAGCACGACGACGGCAACCGATCGATCCCACGCGGCGGCCTCGAATGCGTCGATCAATTCTTCGCAGGTTTGGGCGCGGAACGCGTTGTAGACGTCGGGGCGGTTAATGGTGATGCGCGCAACGTGGTTCGCGATCGCGAACTCGACGTCACGCGGGTTCGCGTCGCTCATTCGCTTCTCATTCAATCGGGCTTCTGACAGATTGCGAGATCGCACACATCGCGATAACAGCGCTCCGACGTTGCCACGTCGAAACCGGCATCGACGAGGGCGGCACCGAACTCGTCCTGCGAATGCAGCCAATACCGGCCGGCGTCCTGCTCGCGACGTATCAACCGATTTTGTCCGAGCGCTTTGCGACCCTTGACGAATGCCTTGATCGTCGCGCGAACGCCGATTCTGCGCACGTTGCTCCCGACGATGTAGCGCGACCAGTCGACGACGTCCATCGGTCGCCCGAGATCGATGAGGAAGAGCTGCCCGCCCGGCTTCAACCACGTGTGAAATTTCTCGAGCACATGGGCCGCGTCGCCAAATGTGTAGAGCGCGTTCACGCAGACGATCAGGTCGAGGCTCGACGGCGCTAACTGCACGTCTGCTACTTTTGCATTGGCGAACCTGACGTTGTCCGCGCCGAGCTCGCGGTACTTGCGCGACGCGGTTCTGTTCATCACAGGATCACTGTCCAGATGAATCAGATCGGCGTTCGGGAAACGTTTCGAAAGCTCGACCGCGTAGTTCCCGGTTCCCGCGCCGACGTCGCAGATGGTCGCGCCAGAGGGGAGGTCGAGCGCTGCGATCCAAGTACGAAAACGCGCCAGATTTTCCTGATAAGCCGGATTCGCACGGCTCATGACGTCGTACGCTTGCGCGTACGCGCCCCACTGCACCGGACGCGTGTTGCGCCCGATCTTCGGAACCGCCAACGCCCTGCGGGGTGGCGCTGATCCGTTCTTCGAGGCCGGGCCACGCGCGAACTGTTGGCGGACGTTGCCGCCGGCGATTTCATCGGCGACGCGCCGCAGCAAGCGCGCTTCATCGAGCTCGGCGTTGAAGGACCAGTCGTTCATCTGGTTGGTGCCGGCGGCTGCGGCCGACAGCGTGAATTCGCACGCGACTTCTGCACCCAGTCGCCCGACAAACCGCAGCCGGGCGTTCTCCGGCGCGGGAGCCGCCTCGTCTCGAGTCGAGGAGAATTCGACGAGTTCCGTCCAACTGTCGCAGAGCAGGTTCTCGCGCTTGAGATCGCGCAACGGGTTCGGTGAATTGGGGCGCGTGAGTCCAAGACTGATGACTTCGCGCGCGTGCTCGCTGAGGTCCAGGAACTCGGCGCATATGCGCAGCTTCGATTTGCCGTCGGTGGCCGACGTGCCGCTTGCGGCCAGCGAGGTCACGTGCTGGACGATCAACGTCGCGTTGAAGTGACCGATCGATGGCGCGTCGAAGCGACAGTCCAACTGCATGCTGGGAAGGAAGGCGGCGTTGGGCGCGACGCAGCCAAGCGAGATGCCGCCATTGGAGACGTCGATCGTGTAGAGCGGGATGACTCGGCTTTCGGCGGGGTGCCGGGCGAAGCAGAACAACGGAAACAATGGGCTCAAGCCGAAGCGGGTATTGGCGCGGCGCTCGCGACCCGGCGCGTTGGGTCGTCGAATCGCGGGCATTGCGCACGTGATCAGCGCAAAGGATCCGTACAGCTCGGCGGACTTTTCAATGCGTGCGGGAAATCGCAGGAACTGTTCAATGGCTCGAATGCCGATCATCACCTGCGTGCCCGCTGGGGGCAGCACGGATCCCAACGGGTGAACGAGTTCGATGGTTGGACCGTTGATGTTCCAAACGCGGGTCATCACCGCACCCCCGTCCCACATCAGCTCGGCGGTAGACATCGGTTCGCCGACACGCGTCACGTCTTCGAGGAACCGCGGAAAGGATTCGAGTGACCCCATGTTTCACGCTCAAATCGGACTGCGGCTCCATCATATGTGGACTTCGAGCGCCGACGCCACGGTTGGATTTGTGTTGATGCGCGCCTGCCCCGATTGCCCCGGTCTTCGGATAAACTCGCGCGCCGCGCGAGTCCTGTCGCGTCTGCTGGTGTTGGATAAGCGATGTTTGCCGGCTTCGACTACGGTACTTCCAACTGTTCGATCGGCCTGGTGCGCGACGGCGCGGTCAGGCTCGTGGCGCTGGAGGACGGTGATCGGCTGATTCCGTCCACGCTGTACGCACCGCGCCCGGAAACGCAGCTCGAGCGCGCAGTCGCCGATATTCGCGGTCTCGACGTCAATACGCGTTCGTTCAATGAACTGCTGTTCGGTCGCGCTGCGCTGGCCGCCTACCTGGAAGCGCCGGCCGCCGGCTACTTCGTCAAGAGCCCGAAGAGTTATCTGGGTGCGAAGGGCCTGAGCGAAGAGATCAAGTCGCGCTTCATCGGCGTCGTCGCCGCGATGATGGCCAACGTCAAGCGGCACGCCGATGCGGCCGCTGGCACGCCAATCCGGCAGGTCGTGATCGGGCGGCCGATCAATTTTCAAGGCGCCGGCGGGGCGCAGGAAAATCACAACGCGCTCGCGATGCTGCGCAGTGCCGCGCACGAGGCGGGCTTCGAAGAGGTCGAGTTCCTGTTCGAACCGATGGCGGCCGCGATGGAGTATGAAGCGCGGCTCGATCACGAGCAGTGCGTGCTCGTACTCGACATTGGCGGCGGCACGACAGACTGTTCATTCGTCCGTGTCGGCCCCAAGCGCCGTGCCGGCATCGAGCGTGACGCCGACGTGCTGGGTCACGCGGGTGAACGCATCGGTGGCAACGACTATGATCAACTGCTTGCGCTGCGCGCCATCATGGCGCTGTTGGGGTACGGCGATGAGCTGGTATCCGGGCTGCCGGTTCCGAACACCTACTTCGTCGATGCGGTCTCCACGAACGACGTCAACGCACAACAACGTTTTTTCTCGCGCCACACGGTTGAACGGCTCGATCGACTCGTGCTCGAGGCGCGTGCGCCGGAACGCCTGGCACGCCTGCAGGCTGTGCAGACCGGTCGGCTCACGTATCGAATCGTGCGCAGTGCGGAACTCGCCAAAGTTGCGCTGACCGACGCACCGAGTGCAACGATCGACCT
>CAYUMA010000706.1:0-19193 GCA_964445675.1 uncultured Pseudomonadales bacterium
GCCTGCGGCGACGGGACCCAGCGCGACTGCACGAACATCGCCGGCCCAGATGATCGTTGCGCCACGCGCCTTCAGCAGCTTTACCGCGTTCGCGCTGTAGCGTTTGTACGCATCCCACCCCGTGCCATTGCCGTCGAGTGATCGCGCACGGAATTTCATCAGGTTGAGCATCACAACCGGCGCATCGGGATCGAGTCCCGCGACCGCGTCGATGTGCAGCGAGTCCTTCAGAGCGGTCATGACAATCCCCTTAGGTCACTTGTTGGACCGACCGATGAAATATCCGACGGGTGGTGTCGGCTCGAGACCCGTATTCGAACGCGCGAATTCGGCGGGGTCGCCGACAATCTCGACCCGATTGCCGGTGCCGTGATTGGCCGGTAGCGACGGGCCGAACGTTGGCGCGTAGACGTTGGCCCGCATGCCGCTCCCGCTGACGCCTTCGAAGTGGGCACGCAAGGTATTGCGATCCCCGACGTGAAACTCGCGTCCAATGTCGGGGTCCTGCTGCGCCAGTGCTCCATACAACAACAAGTCTGCCGCGCCCGCGCCCCACGTCGAGATGCGCAGGCCTGTCACATCCAGTTCCAATGCGTTGTCGGAGACGGGACCCGATCCGGTGCGGACGCGGCGGCCGGCGGCGGCGCGAATTCCGATGACAAAACCTTCGATGCGGTCCGCGCGCGAGTGTACGCGCAGGACATTGGAGCCGGGTCCTGCGGATTCGAGGGCCGCGATGTGTGGCGAGCTGGTGGCGCCGAGCAACAGCCAACCCTGCCGCCCGGGCGTGTTGGATTTCGAGAGATATACGTTGTGATCGGATTCGATGGTGGTTTCGGCTTCCGTCACCCTTTCGGGTCGACTCGTTCCGCCGGTAGCGGTGAGCATCCCCTCGAAGCGGTTGTGGCTGAGAACAACATGGTTCTTCGCGCGCGATGCGAAGTTGATGACGAACACCGCATCGCCATCGCCTGCCGCATACGCCTGAATGATCGTGTGTTCCACACGCACGTTCAGTGTTGCGCCTTCGTGCGGCGGCTGCCCCAGTTGCGTGTCGGGATTCTGAGTCAGCACTGCGAGGCCACGGCCCGTTGGACCATTCGGGCCGAAACTCATCGGATTGGGGTTGAATATCTCGCACTCGTCAATCGATGCGACGACGACGTCCCCCGGTGAGCGCGATACCACGCCAACCGAGTTCCCGATGCGGTGCGCGCTGCCGGTATCGGCGAAGTCCTGCACGATGAGACCACGAATGCCGGCACCGTTGCCGATGGTCAACAGATCTCCGTCGAAGGCGGCGGTGGCCCTGATGATCGTTTCCGTGCCGGGTTCGAACCCGCTCGGAGTGCCGTCGGCATCGAGCAGCATGACGCCGTCACCCACCAACGTGGCGCCGTCTGGAACGGTGAGCGGGCGATCCGTCGTGTACTCGCCTCGAAGTATGTGGATCCGCTTCCCCGCGTTGTTGGTGATCAATGCGCCTGACAGTTCGTGCGAGGTGCGCACCACGATTGATTCTTCGCCGGCGTTTGCCAAGGATGATGCGCCGCCAATGATGGCCATGCCGCACGCCACGCTCAGGTAACGGTTCAGCCGCGTCATACGCGGTAGCTCAAGCTGAAAAAATAGCGCCTGCCCAGCACGTCGTACTGCGAAGGATCGGTATTGGCCTGCTGCCAGCTCGGAAATATCGGCGGATTCTCGTCGAGCAGATTTTCGACTCCGGCACGCGCGGTCAAGCCGGCGTAGCGTCCCGAGGCGACTTCCCAACTCGTGCTGAGGCCGAAATAGTCGCGCGACGGCACTTCGAATTCGCGATACACGACGTCGTCCTGGCCGTCGATGTGCTGCCACTTTGCGAACACAGTGAGTGCGTTCCAGTGATAGTTCAGATTCAGCAACGACTTCCACCTCGGCAACGAGCGACCCAGCCCCCCGCCACCGATCGTGCCGACGTAATTGATCGTACCGCCGCTCGGATCGCGGTACTCCCAGTCGTCGACATAGGTCAGGTTGACGCTGGCGCCGAATCGTCCAGGCCCGGCTTCGATGGACGAGTCGATCTGCAGATCGACGCCGGCGGTGTGCAGACCGCCGATGTTGCGATCGACAATCAGCGCGAAGATTTCTCCGGTCGTGCCGCGTCGTTCGAAGAATGTGCAATAGATATTCTCTAGCGCGTATCGCGGATTGAACGTTGGGTCGAAGCAGCGATCCACGGCCGATTCGGCTTGCCAGCGTCCGATCCCATCCTCGATGTCGATCCGATACCAGTCGAGTGCGATCGTGACGTCGCCGAACTTCGATTCGTCGAACACCGGCGTGATCACAACCCCCGCGGTGTACGTATCCGCCTGCTCGGGATCGAGGTCCGGATTGCCACCCGAGATGCCATCGATGCGAACCAACGGAAATTCAAAACTCGGCAGCAATGCCGATGGCAGACCCTGAGCGAGACACAACGCCTCCACCTGTGCGCGGTCCGGGCCGTTGCGTTGTTTACTCGATGCGCTGCAGGGATCGGGCGGCTTGATGACGAACTGGCCCGACACCGGCGGGTAAAACAACTCATCGATGCTCGGCGCACGCACGGTGTGCTGGTACGAGCCGCGTACGCGCAGCGGCGTGGTGGGCTGGTACAACAACTCCGCTTTGTAGGATTCGACGCCGCCGGCGTGGTCATAGTCGGAGTATCGATAGCCGAGCCCGAGGTCGAGCGATTGCGCAGCGATCCTGTCGGCCAACAACGGCACGAGCAGCTCTGTATAAATGTCGGTGTTGCTCTCGTCGCCGCTTCGATCGGCCGCCGCTTCGAATCCCGCAATGTCCGGGCGTGGGCCAATGACCCCCGGCACCGCGGGCAGGACGCCGCTCATGATCGGGTCTGCATCGAAGTCGAACTCGTCTCTTTTGTGAAATATTCCGAATGCCGCGCGCAGTTCGCCGGCGGGAAGGGACCAGAGCGGGCCGGTGACCGAGATCTCCGACAGGGTCTGCTCGACCGTCACCTTGTTGGTCGCGTCCGCCGCAATGTATCGGGCGCATTCGCTCGTCAATGAAAGCTTCGCCAACGGATTGAAGTCCCCGCAGATCGAGGCGCCGCCGTCGGCGGCTTCTACCAGCGTCTGGTATCTGGAGAGTCGTACGTTGCCGGTCTGCTGCTCGGTGCGATCATTCCGGCCGAACTGGAAGTAGCCGTCGTAACTCCATGCATCGGAGAGCCGGCCGCGTGCGCCGGTGGTGAGCTGCAAAACGTCGCGGTCGTTGTTGGCGACCCTCGGGCCGACCTCGCTGACGCGTTTGAAGGACCGAAACGGCGCTGACGGATTCGCTCGCGCGGCGAGCAGTGTCGCGAGGTCGGCAGTGATATGTGGATTCGTCGGCGGAATCAGCGCAATGCCGGCGCCGGTGGGAGCGAGTTGCCGCTCGACCGAATAATCCGCGGCAAGCACCTGAACATAGGCTTCGACAGATTCGGAGAATGCGAACGCCGCGCGCGAGTATGCAGTGGTCCGGTTCAGCGGCATCTGTAGCGCGGTGTCGGGCGCCCCGTTGTAGGTGGTGTAGTTGCGATCGTTGAAGAGCGGATTTTTTTCGCCGCGGAAATTCAGCACGCTGTCGGGCGTGTTGTTGCCGAGCGTGAACACCGTGCCATCGTCGTTGAGGACGAATCCCCCCTGGTAGGGGATCGACCCAGGTGCGTAGCCGTAGGTCGCGAACAGATTGCTGTAGGTCTTCGGATCCGCAAAAACAACCGCGAAACCTTCTTCGACCTGCGCGGACCCGGACGCAAGGAATGCTCCACCTGGGCCGATACCCGCGTTCTGATCGGGAAAGTACTTCAGCGGGTAGCTCGAAAATTCTCGATCTGTCTGCCCGATCTCGCCGCGATCGGTGTAGCCGACATAACCCATGATCGACCCGCGCGTGTCGGCGAACGACGTTCCAGCCGTGATACCGGTGGAGTATTCCTCGCCGTCTCCGCGCGTCGTTTGCGACCAACCGCCGTCGACTTTGAATCCTTCGAAATGCTCCAGGAGCCTGAAGTTGACGACACCGGCAATCGCATCGGATCCATAAACGGCAGCGGCACCTCCCGTGACGACTTCGACGCGTTCGATCAATGCGGGCGGCAACACGTTGACGTCGACCGAGCCGCGTCCGTCGGCGGACATCAGGCGCCGTCCATCGAGCAACACCAGCGTCTGCGCGCTACTGAGGCCGCGCAACGACAGATTCGCCTGTCCGTCGTTTGATGGATCGTTCGACGTGCCGGTCGCCGTCGGCACGAACTGCGGCAGCTCGGCAAGCGTGCGCTCCACCGTCGCGCCGCTCGACTGCAGGAACATCTGCGCGGGCACAACGACGATTGCACTCGCCGACTCGAACTCGGCACGCGAGATGCGCGTTCCTGTGACGACGATCGTTTCGAGCGCGTCGTCCTGCGCTGCGGCGTGAGCTGCGAACATTGTCGCGGCGGCTGCAACCGTTGCGAGGAGTCGGATCAACATGGAAGGATCCACTGGCGAGCAGCCGAGCGCGCGAACTCACGCACTCGATGCAACTCTGCTTGATACACGACCCATTGTGTCGAAAAAACAACGGCGGCGTCCGTCGGACGCGGCCAATCGCCAGTCTTGCGCGCCCCATGCGGCGTCCGTAGGCTGCGCCCTCTCGTCGAAACAAAGGCCCGAGGAAGGCATGGACGCTGCGGCACCACGTGCCTATCACTTCGACGGCCTTCGGGTCGACCTCGCGCGGCGCCAGCTGATCGCAGGTGATGCGGCGCCACTGCAATTGTCCAGCCGCGCCTACGACGCGTTGGTTTATCTGATCGAAAATCGCGACCGCGTGATCGACAAGGACGAACTGCTGAAGGCCGTGTGGCCGCGCGTGATCGTCGAAGAGAACAATCTCAACCAGGCGATTTCGTCGCTGCGCCGTGCCCTTGCCGATCAACGCGAATCGCCGCGCTATATCGCGACGATTCCCGGACGTGGCTACCGGTTCGTGGCCGATGTGAATGTCGAATTCGATGCTGCCGTCCCCGCTGAGACGCAACAACCGACGTTAGCAGCGTCCCCGCCCACGGCCGTTTCGACGCCGTCGCCTGACAACATGGGATCAGACCCTTTCTCCCTTCCGGAAGGGACGGTCGCGCCGGCGACGCGAACGCGCCGCTGGGTACTGGCCGGACTCGGGGTCAGCGCGGCACTCGGCGTTGGCGGGATACTCTGGTCGCGGCGCACGACATCGCCAGCCCACGGTCCCGAGTCCATCGCCGTGTTGCCGTTTCAGCCGCTGATTGAAAGCACCGCCAACGCAGCGCTCGAACTGGGCATGGCCGATACATTGATTGCGCGTTTGAGCGGGTTGCCGGGCATGGTCGTCGCGCCATTCAGTTCGGTGCGTCCGTATGCCGGGCGTGGTCAGGACCCGCTGATGGCAGGCCGCGAATTAAATGTGTCGGCCGTACTCGAGAGTCATATCCAGGTGCAGGACGATCGTGTGCGTCTGACCGCGCGCTTGCTCGACGTCGACACCGGCGCTGCATTGTGGTCCGGACGGTTCGACGAACGTCTGGGTGATTTCTTCGCCGTGCAGGACGCGTTGGCACAGCAAGTCGTCGATGCGTTGGCGGTGGAGCTCTCGACCGGTTCGCGGCAGCGATTGAGTCGTCACGACACCGACAATGTAGAGGCCTGGCAGCTTTATCTACGCGGCCGTTTCTACTGGGGCATGCGCAACGAGGACGGCTTCCGCCGCGCAATCGAATTTTACGACGCGGCACTTGCGCTCGATCCCAAGTTCGCGCTGCCGGCGGCGGGACTCGCCGATACGTGGGCCGTGATGGGCGTCTTCAACATGTTGCCGCCCGCTAACGCTTTCGCTCAGGCGCGAGCTGCGGCGCTGCGCGCTATTGCACTGGATGGAGAGCTGGCGGAGGCTCAAGCAGCGTTGGGACACGTCATGGTGCAGGCCGACCGCGACTGGAAAGGCGGCGAACGGCAGTACCGGCTCGCGTTGACGCTGAGGCCGACGTATGGACAAGCGGTGATGTGGCTCGCGAACAATTATTGCTTTCAGGGGCGCATTGCCGACGCGCTCGAGCACGCGCAGCGCGCCCAATCGATGGAGCCGCTGTCCGTGGCATTTGCCGCCAACGTCGGAATGATCCAGTACTTTGCGCGGGACTTCGATTCCGCAAACGAACGGCTGGCCGGCCTTGTCGAGGCGGTTCCACAGTACGCGGTGGCGCGGCGTTTTCTCGTGCGCGTGCTGTTGGCGCGCGGCGAGGTGCACAAGGCACTCGCGACGCTGGAAGGCCACGAAGCCGACGACACACCCGGAGGTTTTGCGGACTACGGTCGCGCGCTTGCGCTGGATGGGCAGCACGAAGCGGCACGGCGTGAAATTTCGCGCGTCGAAGGGCTCGGCGCAAAAGGGTTCGGCGTCGGCTATGACATGTCGCTGATTTGTGCGGCGCTCGGCGAACGGGACCAAGCACTCGCGGCGCTCGAGCGTGGTCTGCACGACAGCTCGCAGATCATCGGCTTCCTCAATTCAGAGCCAGCGCTGGACGGGATCCGCGACGAGCCGCGGTTTCGCGCGGTGTCGCAGAGGCTGGGACTGGGCTGACTTGCACCGCCACGCGGCCCGGCCGAGTGGTCAAGGTATCCGGACAGCGAAGTGGATCTCGTCCTCACAATCCCATTCGCAGTAGGTGAGATCCACCGTTCCCAACACGGTACGACCCGACTGAAATACGCCGTAGGTCGACGATTGGATCCGAAACCGCGTTTCGTAAATCCCGACGCTGCCATTGAGTATCGCGCGTAGTCCGCCGAAGACGGTACCGAGTCGACGAGCATCGGCCACCCACAGCACCGGGCCAGCGCCACCGTCGGCCAACTCACCCAGCGCCGCGCGTTGCGCGTGGTCGCCGTCGCTTGTGAGACCGATTGTCAAGATCTCCACCCCGAGCGCCCGGCTCTTGTCGATCAATGCGTGCCGCGCTGCGCGACACTGCGATGGCGAACCGCACGTGTTGTCCGAGCCGTCGGTCAATACCACAACGACTCGCCGGCCGCCGGCCGGCGCGTTGGCCACCGTGAAATCCAACACTCGATCGATCGCCGCATAGAGTGGCGCTGCCCCGCCTTCCATGGTTGCCAGCGAATCGATCGTCGTGAACATTGCAGGATCGAATGGCGTGAACGAAGGACCGGCGGTGGCAAGGAACGTAACGGGTTGCTGCGGCAATAGACTGAGCTCGCCCGAAGCCCCGGCGTTCGATGCAAAAGCCGCCAGCACAACACGATCGGCTGAGCCCAAAGTCGTCAGGAAATATTTGATGGCGAAGAGCCGCTCACCCCAGGGATCTTTGACGCTGATGTGGTTGCTCTGATCCACCAGTAGAGCGACGGACAGTACAGCGGGCGGACGTCGCTCGAGTACGGTCACCGCGCGCGGGATGCCGTCTGGTACATAGCCAGCATCGAAGCCGGGCGGGCCTGCAACACAGTCCGCCTGATGCACCGGCGCGTCGTTCGAGGGGTTGGGCTCGCAATCGCGCACGACAACGGCGTCCGGCGCCCAGTTCTTATAGAGCAGACGAACCAGGAACTCGAGCGAACGACCATCCGCGGCGACGCCGTTGGGTTCAAGCGCAGAGGTCGCAAGCGCAGAGGTCGTAACTCCAAGTATCGGGCCATCGGCGGGGCGCACGGTGACTGCCAGGTCAACGTGACCTTTCGCCGGCAATTTCGCCTCGCTGACTTGCCCGAACTGCGTTCCCGGCGCGCCCTGCGCGCCATCCCATGCGTAAACGGTGACGCCACCCGGTGAGACATTGCTGATTGTGGTGCGTCCCGTTGCGCCCGTGTCACTCTCAACCGAGTGCTCGGGAGGACCCCACGAAACCAGCTTGACCCGCGCGCCGCCGACGGGCTCTCCGAGAGCGTCCGTAACAGTAACGCCGACGGTGCCGGGTTCCTGCGCGGCCGGCCCCCCGCCTCCAGAGCCGCCGCAGCCCGCTGCTACAAGCGCGGCGACCGCCATCATCAGCACGAGATAAATCTGCGAGACCCGCTGCGTTCTTGTTCCACCCGGTTTTCGGATCATGAATGAGCCCTCGGTTGGTTTTCTGACGTGCGTTGATCTGTCACGGAATTCGAACCGCGAACGGAACATCGAACGTCGCGCAGTCCCAGGGGCACGTCTCGAAGCGCACTGTGCCAAGCACGGTGCGGCCGGACTGGAACGCACGATCAGTCGACGACCGAATTCGGAACCGTGCCTCCACTACATTTGCTGTGCCGTCGAGCACACCGCTGAGCGCGCCGAATACGGTGCCGAGTTGCCCATACGCGCTGACCCATAGCATCGCGCCGCCGCTGCCTTCGGTCAGTTCGCTCAACGCGTGGTTGTCGATCTGGTCAGCGTGGTCGAATTGACCAGCCAGACGAATGGCGACGATCGCAATCCCGGTCGCGCGACTCTTCTCGATCAAGGCCTGCCGCGCGATCTCGCATTGCGCCGGCGTCCCGCAGGTGTCGTCCTGTCCGCCGGTCACGACGACCACGGCGCGACGGGTGCTCAGCGGAGCGTTTGCCGCAGTGAAATCCAGCATCCGGTCGATCGACGCATACAATGGCGCCGCCCCACCCTGGAGTTGCTCGAGCGAATCGATCAGCGGGAATAATTCGCTGGCCGACGTCGTGAACTGCGGGTTCTCGATCGGAAAAATCGAAACCGGCTGTTGCGGCAACGAACTGAGTTTGCCGGAAGCGGTTGCATCCGCCGCAAACGCTGCCAGCACTACTCGGTCGGCCGCATGTTTGGTAGTCAGGAAGTATTTGCTGTCGAACAACAGCTCATGGGTCCAATTGCCGGCGATCAAGTTATCGCTCCTGTCGAGGAGCAATGCGGCTGAAAAAAACGCTGTCGACTCCCCCGAGATGGTGGTGATCGTCGATGGTTCGCCTGAGTTTTCGCCTCCATACCCCGCATCAAACCCTGCCGCGCCCTTGATGCAGTCGGCGCGGAACGCGGGTGCGTCATTCGCCGCGTCGGGGACACAGGAGACCAGCGCAATCGAATCGCCATCGCCATCGTCGAAGTCGCCATGGTCGAAGTTGAAGGAAGGCATCCCGATCAGTCGCAGTGTCAGTGTCAGCGAGTGGCCATCCTCCGCAATGGCATCCGCCTCTACCAACGCGGGACCCACGCCGATTGAAGCGAAATCCGAGGTAGGCCGCACCGTGATCGCCAAGTCGACGTGCCCCTTCTGCGGCAGGAGGACGCTGGGCGATGACCCGAAGGCGTACACAACCGAATCATCGTGGGCGTACGCCGTTATGCGGGCGGACGGGAAATCGGAGAAGCCTGCAATACCTTTCGCATCCGTCGTCTCGTATATGTTCGCTCCCGTGCCATCGTCGCGGCTGAAGTAGAGCGAGACCTTGGCGCCGCGCACCAGATGCCCAAACACATCTCTCACAGTGACTGTCACCGAGCCGGAATCTACGTTTGGACTTGTCGGTTGAATCGGTCCAACGGTTGCAGGGCCGCCACCGCTCGTGGGGCTGCCAGCGCTTGAGGGGCTGCCACCGCCCCCGCCGCAACCGCCGCTGCCGAGCCCGCCGATTACCGCGATCAGTGCGCAGCACACCGTCCACCGCCGCGCACCGTCTACCCTCTCGAAACTCGAACCGTTCATCTGTATTCCCCTCTGTTAAGTTGTTGGAACCAGATCGGCAGTCACGGAATTCGAACCGCGAACGGAACGTCGATGCTGGTACAGTCCCCCAAGTCGCACGCTTCGTAATGTGCTGTGCCGAGTACCGTGCGACCGGATTGAAACGCGCCGTCAGTGGGTGACTGAATCGTTAGACGTACGGTTTCGATCAACGCGCTGCCGTCGAGCACATGGGTCAACGCGCGGAACAGGATCCCGAGTTGAGTCGGGTCGTCGGCCCACAACGCTGTGCCGCCGCTGTCGGTGGCCAACAGACTCAGTGCCTTGGCATTGGCCGGTCCCGACGGCCGGGCGAGACCCAGCGTCACGATCGGCACACCTGCTGTCCGGCTCTTCTCGATCAGCGCTTTGCGCGCTGTCTCGCATTGTGTCGGCGAGCCGCACGTATCGTCCCGACCGTCGGTCAGCACGACAACGGCGCGGCGCCCCCCTGTGGAACTGTTGGCAGCCGTAAAATCGATTGCCGCGTCGATCGCCGCGTACAGCGGCGCAGCGCCGCCTTCGAGCGACGCCAGCGAGTCGATTGTTGGGAAAAGGTCGCCGGCGGACGTTGTGAACTTCGGATTTTCAACCGGGAAGATCGTAACGGGCTGCTGTGGCAATGGGCTGAGGTCGCCCGACGCCACGTCGTTCGACGCGAATGCCGCAAGGACGACGCGGTCGTTCGCGCCCTTCGTCGTTAGAAAGTACTTGAGATCGAACAGACGTACACGCCACGGGTCGTTGGTGACGATGTGGCTGCTCTGATCCACGAGTAGCGTCGCCGAGTACGGCTCCGGCGACCTGGCCGGCTCGGCAAGGGAGTAACCCCCGAGAAATCCGTATGCAGCATCAAAGCCCTCCGGTCCCACCACACAATCGGCCTGGACCCGCGGCGTGTCGTTGGACGTTTCGGGAATACAGCCGCCAACGCTGAGACCATCTACGATTCCCCCTTGCCCGATGGCGCCGTCGCTGCCGACGTAGATCAGTTGCAGTTCGAACCGCAGCATCCGGCCATCGGCCGAGACGCCACCGGCCGGAACGGAAGCGCCGGCCACACCGATCGACGGATATGCCGATGGGCGAACCGTGATCGTGAGCTGGATGCGGCCGTTCGCGGGCAGGCTGGCGTCGCCCGAGAATCCGGTGGCGTGGCCGACGAATTCGTCGCCATCGTCGCCGTACGCCCGAACAGTACCGCTCGGAACGCCGTCGAGCGTGAGCTTGCCCCCGGCATCGGCGATGAGAAGGGATCTGCCAGCTCCTGAATACAGACTGACCCGGGCACCCGCGACCGGCGCGCCGAGTGCATCCTTCACGACAATGTCGACCGTGCCGGTTTGCGCAGGCGCCGGTGCACCGGTTGACCCGGTCGAATTGGTGACGGCAACGTCGCTGGCGCCGCTGCCACCACCTCCCCCGCAACCGCTGACGGACACCACCGCGGCGATGGCTACCAGTATGTAGCTGAGCGATTTGAGGCAGCCGATCGCCGCCTGAGTCATGTGAGCGTTCATCGATGTCCCTCCTGGAGCAGCGGGGTTCGTCTGCCGTGCTCGCAGGATTGCCGCTGCGTCGAACGCGGTCTTTGGCCAGAAATGAAACGTTATGAATCCGCGTGAAAAGCGAGAAATCGGGGGGTCGCGGGGGTTTCGGAAATCCACGATGCCCGAATGCGCAGCGTTGGATTACGGTGGGACATCAATGCCGCAGGGGTCAGCAAAATGCGTCAGGCCGCCGTTTCCAAACGCACCCAGCCGAACACCGCCGAACACGTCGACGTATTGATTGTCGGTGCCGGGATCTCCGGAATCGGTGGCGCTTACCACCTCCAGAAGGAATGTCCGGACAAAAGCTACGTGGTCCTCGAAACCCAGCAGAGCTTCGGCGGCACGTGGCTCACGCATACCTACCCGGGCATCCGTTCAGACAGCGACCTCTTCACGTTCGGCTACAAGTTCAAGCCGTGGATGGGGCCGCCGATCGCAACGGCCGCCGAAATCCTCAAATACATGGACGAGGTCATCCACGAGAACGGCATCGACCGGCACATCCGTTACCAGCATGTGATCACGCACGCGAGCTGGTCGAGCACGGACGAGCTCTGGACCGTCGACGCGACACGCAAAGACACCGTGGAGCGCGTTCGTTTCACGTGCAATTTCCTGTGGATGTGCCAGGGCTACTACCGCCACGCCGAGGGATACACACCACAGTGGCCCGGCATGGAGCGATACACGGGACAGATCGTCCATCCGCAGACGTGGCCCGAGGAGCTCGACTACAAAGGCAAGCACGTGCTCGTGATCGGCTCGGGTGCGACCGCCGCGACTCTGGTGCCCGCCATCGCCAACGACTGCGCTCACGTTACGATGCTGCAGCGTTCGCCGACCTACTTCATACCGGCACCGAACCGCAACGACGTGGCGGATATGTTGCGCGCGCTCGACGTGCCCGCCGAGTGGACGCACGAAATCGTGCGTCGCAAGATCCTCGCGGACTCGAAGGAGATCACGCGCCGATCGTTCGAAGAGCCCGCGGCGCTCAAAGCCGAGTTGATCGGCGCGGCGCGCCTGTACCTTGGCGACGATTTCGACATCGACACCCACTTCACGCCGAAGTACCGGCCGTGGCGGCAGCGAATCGCGTTCCTGCCCGATGGCGATCTGTTCCAGGGCCTGCGAGCCGGCAAAGCGTCGGTCGTCACCGACGAAATCGAGACGTTCACCGAACGCGGCGTGAAGCTCAAATCCGGCAAAGAACTACAGGCCGACATCATCGTCACCGCCACCGGATTCAATCTCTGTGTACTGGGCGACATCGAGTTCGCCGTCGACGGACGCCGTGTCGACTTCGCCGACACGGTGGGCTATCGCGGCATCATGTTCACAGGCGTGCCGAACATGGCGTGGGTATTCGGCTACTTCCGCGCGAGCTGGACCCTGCGCGCCGACCTCATCGCCGAATTCGTCTGCCGCCTGCTGCGTCATATGGATGCCAAAGGCGTTCGTGTCGTCACGCCGCAGCTGCGCCCGGTGGATGCCGGCATGCGCAAACGTCCGTGGGTGGATCCGGAGAATTTCAACCCGGGTTATCTGACACGCAGCATGCACCTGATGCCGAAGCAGGGTGACCGCGCGCCGTGGATCTTCACGCAGGACTATTTCAAGGAGAAGGACGAGATCCCCGGTTGCGACCTCGACGACGCCGCGCTGGTGTACACGACGAACGCGGCGCAGAAGCGAGTTGCGCGGAGTTAGCCGGTACTGGCGTGCTGCGACGGCTGAAGCAACCGATTGACGCTATCGCGAAGCGGGGACGAGAATCCGACGGGCGCCAGCCTTGGGGGAGGATTCTCGGTGCACGCGGCCAATCGTCTGCTCTTCACGGCCCTGCTCGTTGCGTCCGCGGCCGTTGCCGCCGCGCCGGTGGAAACCGAAATCCCGAACGTCACTGCCAAGTTGGTGGAATTGCGCACGAGCGGCGGCGTCACGCGGCTTGCCGTGCGTTTTATCAACAGCGGCACCAAGAAGGCCGAGGCCGAACACTACTCCGTCGGCAAGATCATGCTCGTCGACGCCAAGTCGAAGCAGAAGCATTTCCCACTCAAGGACGCCGGCAACTTCTTCATCGGCGGTCCGATCGGGGACTCGACACTCGACGGCGGGCGCATCTACGTGGTGCTCGAGGCCGGACAGCAAGGCGTCGCGTGGGCGTATTTCAACGCACTTCCGGCTGGGACTGTCGTCAGTGTCGAGCTGCCGCAGATGTTCCCGTTCGAGGATGTCGTCGTCACCGAGGGTGCCGGCACCTTGCTTTCGGCCAGCCGCGCCAAGAGCACGCCCACAGGCGCTGTTGCGACGCTTGCGTCGGCCAAACGCGCCGACGAGGCTCTTAACGTTCAGCTGACGCTGGCTGCGGAGCCGGGAGTCACCGTCGATCTGCGCAGCCCGTACTTCGAGTACAAGGACGTCTACCTCTTCGACCCTGCCGGCAAGCGCAAATACCCGCTGCTCAAGGACACCGAGGGCTACTTCCAGGCCCAGCCACTCACCGTCAAGATGGGCGGCGGCCGGTTCATTCCCGACTGGACCAAGCCGATCCTGATGAACCTCGCGTTCCAGGCGCCGCCCGACAGCGTAAAAACCGTGGACCTCATCCTGCCGGACTTCGAGCCCTTCGAAGGCATCGTCATCGAAGGCCTGGGCAGCGCGGGCGACGGTGGTATCGCCGCCACGGGGAAGAGTCCTGGAGGGGAAGGCGCGCCGAAGGTGCACAGCGCAGTCAGCGGCGACGCCGCTGGATGCATCGGCGCGGATCCAAAGGTCGGTATTGCGGCCTGTACGCGACTGATCGAGCAGTCGGCGCCGGACAGTGCAGAGCGGGCGAACGCCTATGCCACGCGCGCAAAGCACTACGTCACTGCGAACGATCTCGAGAGCGCACTCGCGGACGCCAATGAGGCGCTACGCATGGATCCGCTGCAGGCGAATGCCCTGCACAATCGCGGGATCACCTACTTCTACCTTGGGCAAAACGACAAAGCGCTCGCGGACATCAACAAGGAAATTGACGTTGCCCCCAACGATGCGGAGGCATATGCGACCCGGGCCCGTATTTCCGCGGAGTCCGGGCAGGTTGATGCGGCCATCACCGACCTGAACAAAGCCCTCGCAATCGATCCGCGACACGTCGACGCTCTGAACAGTCGCGGTGCCATCTACACGATGAGCGGCAAGATGGACGCCGCGCTTGCCGACTTCAACGCCGTCCTTGCGATAGACCCGAAGAATGCGGATGCGTATTCGAGCCGCGGGGGCATGTACCTGATGACGAACCGCTTGCCGCAGGCGCTCGCGGACCTGGATCAAGCGATCCGACTCAATCCGACCGACATCAACGCGTTGCTCAATCGCGGCATGACGTACGTGTTCCAGAAGCGGTTCGATCAAGCAATCGCGGACTTTACCCGTGCGCTCGCGCTGGAGCCGGGTAACGCGCACCTGCATTTCCAACGTGCGACTGCGTACTTCATGAGCGGGCGACCGTCAGAGGCGTTGGCGGACGCGGACCTTACGATCCGATCCCAATCCGATCACCTGCAAGCGCATCAGCTGCGCGCCGCCGCATTGGAAGCGATGAAGCGCTCGGCGGATGCGCTGAAGGCGCATCGGCGCGTGCTCGAACTCGACCCGAGCAACCAGCCGAGCCTGGCGGCCGTTCAGCGCTTAACCGTGTCGCAGTAAGCCGCAAGCGTTAATTCAGAGGCGGCTCCGTGCGCAGCCTGGAACTCGGGACTGCGTGGCGCCAATGCTGGTGCTTCATCTCCTCTGGTGGTAGTTTCTACCACCAGACCCCCTGGAACTATTCCCGTGAGCAGAGCCGTCAAAAAAGCAATTTCCTTACCTGCAGATCTTGCGGCAGAAGCCGAAGCCATTGCGCGTGACGAAAACAAATCGTTGAGCGCCGTGGTGCAGGATGCGCTGCGCGCCCTGAAGAAATCGCGCCTGCGCGCGGAATTTCGCGACCTTCAGGGCTACTGGTCGACGCGTGCAAGTGATAAGGGCGTGCTTTCCGAACGAGAGCTCCGGCGTTTGCTTCGCCGTTGAAGGCGGTTTTCGACAGCAACATTTTCGTTTCCGCCCTCGCGATCCCCGGCGGCCAGGCGCAACGCGCCATTGACTTGGTCATCGACGCGCGAGTGAATCTTTGTATATCCAAAGAAATCATTCACGAAGTGCTCGGCGTTCTGGCGCAGAAATTCGCGAAGGATCCGGAGGAGCTGTCCAGAACGGCCGTATTCTTGTCGGACCTGGCTGAAGTCGTGGTGCCGCGCAAGAGATTGAAAATTTTCAGCGACGAGCCCGATAACCGGATTCTCGAATGCGCCGTGACGGGGCGCGCAGACGTCATCGTGACGGGCGATCGGGCAGTGCTGAAGCTTCAGCACTACCGAGGAATCCGCTTACTCTCGCTGCGTCAGTTCCTGGATGAGTGCGTCAACGGCTGAGCTTCGTCGTTAGTCCGCACTCGACGTAACCGACCGTCCAGGCCTTGATCAGAGTCCGCGCTGCAGATCACGTGGCTCATGATCGGAACGGTCGCTGCTGCCCCCCGGGGTCTCTCGCATCGGTTTAGTTGCGTCGTTAGGAAGTAGGTCTCCGCTGACGCGCGGGGCCGAGATATCGATCGAACCAGTCCGCGACCTCGCGTTTGCCTTCGTTGCCGAGCGCGGCGATGTGGGCGGCGTCATAGCTGACAAAACGCTTGTCGTTCGGGGCCGTCGCGAGCAGATCGAAGAATCGCTTCTGCGAGGTCTCGAAGGGAAGGAGGGTGTCGATGTCGTCATCGCCGGTACACGATCGATTCCCCACCCTGACGATTGAGCCGAGGGGCTCGCAGCGCCAGGACCAAAGCACTGCTATATTTGCGATTCGCGCCGTGCAAACATACCGGCGATTCAATTTGCGGCGGCGCCCGAACATGAACATCCCGCAGACCCCGGAAGCCATCGATCTGCCATGGCTCAATCACGCCTTGCAATCCGTATGCGCGCCGAGCGCCAACACAATCGTCGGCTTCGAGCTCCAAGGGACCGCCGGACGCGGTTTTTTGAGCGCGGTACCGCGGATCGCGTTGGCGTACGCCCGACCCGCAACGAATCTGCCGGAGACGGTGATCGTGAAGATGCCGTCCGCGATTCCGATGGAGCGCGCCGAAGGCGATCACTTCGATGCCTATCGGCGCGAGACGGCGTTCTACCGCAACTGTGCGAATGCAGCTCCCTGCCGGCCGCCGCGCTGCTACTACACCGATATGGACGATCGTGCCTTCGTCATCGTCATGGAGGATCTGCGGCGTTGTCGCTTCGTCGATCAAATCAACGGCATGGGCGTCGATGACGCGCTGACGGCCGTGCGCAGTCTCGCGCGGCTGCACGCTGCGTACTGGCAAGCCGACAGACGGTCGCAGCTGCCGTGGTTGCCGCCGTTTTCCGAGTTCGCGCGTATTTATCCGCCCCGGATCGCGACCGGGAAACCGCTCACCATCAGGAACTTCGGGCACCTGTACGACCACGCGGTGCTGCAAGCCTTCGACGTCGCGCAGCGCGTGTTTCCGGAAGTCGTCCACCGCCTCGATGCGCTTCCCGGGACATTGCTGCACATCGATGCACGCGCGGACAACATGGCGTTCGAACCGATCCCCGGGCCGGACGCCGTGCGCATGTTGGACTGGCAGCTCACCGCTTACGGACCCGCGGCCTTCGATCTCACGTACTTCCTGATGCACTCGATGGAAACCGACATCCGCCGCGAAGCGCACGACGACATTCTCGCCGCGTACTTGGACGAGCTCTGCGCAGGTGGAAAGGTGGCGTATCCGCTATCGACCCTCAGAGACGATATGGGCCTGGCCGGCTGCTTCATGTACGGATTCCTCGCCTGGGTCGCGAACTTCGTGATGCCCGACGCGAAGGGGTTGGAGATATCCAGCAGAACGATTCCCAGGTTCTGTGCGCTTCTCAACGACCTGGACGTGCCGGCGCGGATCCGTACCCTGGCGTGAGCGCCTGCCTTACTACGAGCCTGCCGCGACAGCCTTGTCTCGCAGTTGGTCGGCAAACTCGATGAACTCCGGATCCATGACACCCCGACCACGCTGCTCCCACCACTGCCGGAACCCCGGCCTGCGCATCATCCGGTATACAAAGCCCTCGACCTCGAGGCCGCGAATCCCTGATGGGTCCTTCCCCGTTGCGTTGAAGAACTGATTGACGGATGCGGCGTGCAAGCGCTGGCAGCACACGTAGTGGAAACGGATCTTCTCGACATCCGAGAGCCCGACGAAGTCGTCCATCCCGCGCAGGTAAATGGCAGCGATCGCATCGTCCACGATGATCGGTGAATAGCTGTTGATGATCATCTGCATCGCATCGCGTCGCGTTTCGTTACGCAGGGCAGCCGTGTTCAGGCGCATCTGCACGGCCAGATAGGCGAGCGTCACGATGACACCCGCACCACCGACCAGATTCCCAATCGCGCCTATCGCGTCCCAGCTCATAACGTCCCCTCGGGTATGGATGTTGTCGACACGCACATTTTCTCACAGCCAGTGGGGGCGGCCAGCGTTGCCGGCCGCAATACGAACGTAGTACGCTCACAGCCATGGCAAAGAACACGACGAGCATCCGACTTCCCGAAGAGCTGATCCAGGCACTCGATCGGAAGGCGGCTGCGCACGGCATCACGCGCAGCCAGCTCATCATTCAAGCGGTCGAACAGACACTGGCTGACCAATCCGCCTGGTCGCCGGACTTCCTCGAAGCCATTGGTACGCCTCGACCCGAGCTGGATGAAGCGGTGGGCGCGATGATGAAGGCGATCCGCGCCCGCCGTTCGCGCAACGGCGCGCCCGGTCTTTGAAGTACGTTCTCGATACCAATACCGTCTCCGCCCTGATGAAAGGTGTGCCGCGTGTCGCGGCCCGGCTGGAAAACCAGCACAGGACGGACGTTGCGATCTCGCAGGTCACCGTCGCCGAGATCGAGTTCGGTCTGCGCTATGTGCCGCCTTCCAAGCGCCGTAGGCTGTTGCAGGAACAATGGCGGACGATCGGTGCGGAACTGATTCGCTTGCCCTGGGACGATGCGGTCAGTCGAGCCTTCGGTGAGCGCAAGGCCCGACTCGAGCGCGCCGGAATGCGGATGAGCGACTTCGACCTCGCCATTGCGGCGCACGCGATCGCCCTTGGACTGATCGTCGTGACGGCGGACTCTGCGTTCGAACGGCTCGGCATCCGACGCGAGAACTGGCTGCGCTGAAGCGAACCGTGTTCGCGCATCGCCTATGGTGTTGCCCAAGGATTGATCGAACGCGAGGACCCTGTGGGCAAACCCTTCCTCAACGAATCGTTCGAACCTATCGCTGATCGCTCGGCGACGTTGGCCTTCCGGCAGGATCTGTAAACCGTAAGAGACTTCCGCAATCGTTGTCGTTGCCAGATAAAGCCCACTGGAATCGCTCGCATTCAACCAAGCCAGAACGGCAGGTTCCGGCGCAATTCTCATCACATCTGACACGACGTTGGTATCCAGCAGGATCAAGCGTCGAGCACCACGGGTTCGTGGAGTGTTGCGCGGGAGAGTTCGAGATCGACGCCGTACGCGGAGCCGAACAGGCGGACGGCAAGGTCGCCGAGGTGATGAGGCGCAGATACCGCTGCGGCGAGAATGCGTCGTGCCTCCTCTTCCATCGACACTCCGTGCTCGGCTGCACGTAGCCGCAAACGCTCAAGCGTTTCGGCATCCAATTTCCGGACGCTCAAACCCGCCATGATCGGAAACTCCATTGAAATGCATGCATATGCTAGCAACCCTTTGCATAACGTCAGACGTCGACCTCACCCGGGGCCCACGCCTTGATCAGATGGTGCGCGATCGCGATCGGCC
>CAYUMA010000707.1:0-4835 GCA_964445675.1 uncultured Pseudomonadales bacterium
TTTTGACCGCGCGCCTGCACAACGCGCCGGACAATGTCGAACAGCTGCCGCTGCCGCGCTTCGGGAGCGATGCTCGGGGTCGGATTCTCGGCGTCGGGCACGCCCATGAAGTCGAACAGCAGCGGCAGGCTCTCACGCAGATGCTCGTCGAGCAGCAGCAGGCGGCCGGCGATACGCTCGCGCGCGGTCGCATCGCTGTCGTGTTCGGTGATGCCGAAGAAGGCGCGGAACAGTCGCAGCATCGGCAGGAACGGAATCGCCTTGCCGTGCGACACGCCCGTGGTTTCGTTCGTCATCAAGCCGCGCGCGCGGCAGCGCTCGAGAAACTCGAAACACAGCCGGCTTTTCCCAAGCCCGGCGTCGCCGACGATGCCGACGATCTGGGCGTTGCCTTCACGCGCCCGCGCCAGTGCCGCCTCCAGCATCTGCATCTCGTCGCCGCGGCCGACGAAGCGCGAGAAACCGCGGCTGCGCGACACGTCGAGGCGCGTGCGCATCGCACCCGTGCCCTGCAGCTCGTGCACGTGCAACGCGCCGTGCACGCCTTTGATCTGCATTTCGCCGAGGTCGGTGAGCGCGAAGTACCCGTCGACCAACGCGGCGGTGTTTGCCGTGAGATAAACCTTGCCCGGCTCGGCGAGCTGCTCCATCCGCGCGGCGAGGCCTACGGTCTGCCCTTGCGCCGTGTAATCCATGCGCAGGTCGTCGCCGATCTTGCCGACGATCACCTCGCCGGAATTGATGCCGAGGCGCGTCGAGAAGTTGAGGCCGCGCTGCAGACGCAGTTCGTTGGCGTAGCCGCGCAAGGCTTCCTGCAACTGCAATGCGGCATAGCACGCCCGTCGGGCATGATCCTCATGTGCGATCGGCGCACCGAACAGCGCCATGATGCCGTCGCCGGTGTACTGGTTCACCGTGCCTTCGAAGCGGTGCACGCCTTGGGTCAGGATCTCGAAGAAGCGCTCGAGGACCTTGTGCAGCTCCTCGGGATCGAGCTGTCCGGCCAGCTCCATCTAACCCTTCACGTCGGCGAACAGCACCGTCACCTGCTTGCGTTCGCCTTCGAGCGCCGAGCGCGACTGCAGAATCTTGTCGGCGAGGTGCTTCGGTGTGTAGGTGCGCGGTTCCGGCGTTGGCACCTGCACAACGGCCGACAACGGTGCCCGGCATTTGCGACAGAACTTCGCGGTAGGCCGATTGCCGGCGCCGCACGCGGCGCAGGCTGCTTCGAGCGGCGCGCTGCACTCCTCGCAGAACAGCGAATCGGCAAGATTCTCGGCGCGGCACTTCGGGCATTTCATCGCGGGTTCCTGCTGTGGATCATCGGCGCGTTCACGATGCCCGCGACGGTTTCAATTCGTGTTCTTGTTGTGCGGCAGCGTACTGTCTTCGCGTTGCGGCCGCCAACGATGAGTCGCGATGCGGATGCGGCGCCTTCGGGACGCGATCGGCCTTGAATCCCAGGCGGCGGCGCGCGATCACACGCACGTATCGCGCGCTAACAACTCGCGCAATTCACCCCGCGAGCAGCCGTTCGATCCGCGTGGCGTTAGCTTCAGCGCCCATATCGCGGTAGAGGCCAATCGCTTCGCGCAGCGTGCGCTGTTGGCCCGCTGCATCGCCGCGCAGCCGCGCCAGTTCGGCCCGCAGTTCCATCAACTCCGGCAAGCGCACGCGATAGCCGGTCGCGTCGATCAACTGCTCCGCGCGATCGAGTCGGGCAGCCGCGCCGTCGCGTACGGTGAGGTCGGCATCGCCGAGGTCGATGCGCGCGAGCACAACCAGCGACTCGATTTCGCCGTCCGTGAATCTACGTGTCTGCGCGAGGTCCACCGCTTCGTGGGCGAGCTGCCGCGCCGCATCGCGCTGCCCACGCGCGAGGTGCAGCCCGGCCAGGGTCGACATCGCGCGTGGCGTCTGCATCTGAATCGTGCGCGCGCTGCCGTCGATCCATTGCCCGGCGAGCTCGAACGCGGCGTCGAGGTCACCTTCGTTCGCGGCGAAGCGGCACAAGATCCCCGTGGCCATGTGTCGCGCCAGCAGGCTTTCCGTGCGTTCCGCGAGGTCCAGGCTCTCTCGGGCGAATCGTGCCGCGCGCGAAGCGTCGCCGCGCTCGAGCCAGGCGTCCGCCAGGAAGGTGAGCAGCCAACCCAGCACTTCGCTGGCGCCGCGCGTACGCGCAAGATCGATTCCCTGCTCGAGCAGGCGGGTCGCGTCATCCAGGCGCCCCTGGCGCAACGCGACATTGCCGCTCTGTCCGATGACGAACGCCGGTGCGTAGTACCCGAGCAACGCTGCGGCAGCTTCCTTCACGGGGAGTTCGTGCGCATTGGCCGCTTCGATTGCGCGTCGGGCCGCGGGCAGATCGCAGCTGTAGTCCAGCGTGAGCGCGAGCCGCAATTCCAGCGCAAACGCCAGCGGCGCATCGGCCGCTTCGCGAGCGAGTCGCAAGCCCGCTTCGCACAGATCGCGGGCGCGGCCGATCTGGCCGAGATTCAACGCAAGGGGCATCGAATAGGCGTTGTAGAGACGCGCGAGCGCGCAGGGATCGCGTTGCTCGCGCGCCCAGACCTCTCCCTCGCGCAGCAGCTCGTCCGCATCCCGCTCGGAGACACCGCGGCGCCACGCATATTCGCCGATCATCAGCCGCGAGCGCTCGCCGAGTTCGCTCGCGAGCGCCGCATCGGTGATCTCGTTGGCGAGTTCACGTACCCGCTGCCAATGGCGCGCCGCCTCGTTCGAGTTGCTGCCCGCGATCCACTCCGCCGCGCGGCGGTGCCACTGCGCGGCCGGCAACGCTTGCGCGGCCTCGTCCCAATGGTGGGCGAGCAGCGCGGCGCGTTCGTCGAGATTGCCGCCGGCCCCTTCGATCGCACGCGCAACCGCCGCGTGCAGCGGCCGCCGTCGCTCGCGCAGCAGCGTGCCAAGCGCCACCTCCTGCGTCAGCGGATGCTTGAAGGTGTATTCGACGACCGGATAGATGGACTGCTCCTGGATGAACTCGGCGCGGCGCAACGTCGCCAGCGCCCCCTTGAGTTCATCGTTGGGAAGTCCCGCAACCGCCGCCAGCAGCGGCTCGCCAAAGTCCTTGCCGATCACGGACGCGACCTGCAGAAGGCGCTTCTCGCGCTCGGGCAGCCGATCGATGCGGGCGGCCAGCACCGCCTGCACGGTTGCCGGCACCTGGAGTCGCTCGATCGGCGTGACCAGACGATAGGCGCCGCGTGCGCCTTCGAGATGGCCGGACTCGATCAGCGATTGCACCACTTCTTCGGTGAAGAACGGGTTGCCGCCGGTGCGGGCGTGAAGCGGCTGCGCCAGATTGGCAAGGCTGGGATGCGTTCCCAGCAGATCCGCCAACAGTTCCGCGATGGCGTCCGGACCGAGCGGCGTCAGCGGGATCTGCCGATACCACGACTTCTGCATCCAGTCGGCGTGATATTCGGGCCGGAAGTTCAACAGCAGCAGGCGGCGGCTGTTGGCGCCTGCTTCGACCATGTGGGCGAGGAACTCGGCGCTCGCCGCGTCGAGCCAGTGCAGGTCTTCGATCAGCGTCACCGTCGGTTGCGTGGTGCTCTGCACCACCTGCCTCATCAGCCCGACGATTTGACGCTGGCGCGCCTCGGGGCTCATCTGCGGCGCCGGACGCTGCGGGTCGCCGACGCCGAGGAATTCGAAGATCGACGGCAATGCATCGGCCAGGCTCTGGTCCAACAACACCATGCGGCCGGCGATCTTCTCCTGCGCGCTGCGATCGTCGTCCTGCGGCGTGATGCCGAAGTAACCGCGAAAGATCTCGAGGATCGGTAGGAACGGGACGTTCTTGCCGTGCGCGACGGCGCGGCCTTCGAGCACGCGCATGCCGCGCGCGCGACAGCGTTCGAGAAATTCGAAGCACAGGCGGCTCTTGCCGGTGCCCGCTTCGGCGACCACACCGACAACCTGGCCGTTGGCCGTCGCCGTTTGTTCCAGCGCGTCTTCCAGCGTGCGGATGTCGGCGGCGCGACCGACGAAGCGCGACAGGCCGCGGCTGCGCGAGATGTCGAAGCGCGTGCGCGCGCTGCCGATGCCGACGAGACGGTGGACGTGCACCGGCTCTGCGACGCCTTTGACGCGGAACTCACCGAGATCGTCGAGCGCGAAGTAGCCGCCGGCCATTGCCGCCGTGGTCGCCGTCATGAAGCACGTGTTCGGTTCGGCGAGGCTCTCCATGCGTTGCGCCAGTCCGACGGTGTGTCCTTGCGCCGTATAGTCCATGCGCAGGTCGTCGCCGATCGAACCGACCACGACCTCGCCTGAGTTGACCCCCATCCGGGTCGAGAAGCCGACACCGTGCTCGCGTTTGATCTCGGTTGCGTAGCGCGCGATCTCGTCGCGCAGATGCAGCGCGGCATAACACGCCCGTTGGGCATGATCCTCGTGCGCGATCGGCGCGCCGAACAGCGCCATGATGCCGTCACCCGTGTACTGGTTCACGGTGCCTTCGAAGCGGTGCACGCCCTCGGTGAGGATCTCGAAGAAGCGTTCGAGGATCTTGTGCCATTCCTCCGGGTCGAGCTGCTCGGCGAGTTCCATCGAGCCCTTCACGTCGGCGAACAGCACCGTGACCTGCTTGCGTTCGCCTTCGAGTGCCGAGCGCGACTGCAGAATCTTGTCGGCGAGATGTTTGGGCGTGTACGCGCGGGGGTCGCGTTCTGGGATCGAAACGGCTTGCGTGTGAGGTGGTGCGGTTTGCCCAGGGGCTGCCGTTTGGTCGGCGCCCAGCGTGGCGCCGCAACCATTGCAGAAACGCGAACCAGGGGGTGGCGTCGCGCCACAGCGCGCGCAGGTGACGA
>CAYUMA010000708.1:0-1607 GCA_964445675.1 uncultured Pseudomonadales bacterium
CTCCATTCGAGGTCCATCCGGCTTCTGCGGGATTGTGGGGATGAAACCGACCTACGGTCGGGTGAGCCGCCACGGGGTCACACCCCTTGCATGGTCCCTTGATAACGCCGGTCCGATGACGAAGTGCGTGGAAGACAACGCGCTGCTGCTTGGCGTGCTTGCAGGTCCGGATCCGAAGGATCGGATGTGCTCGGAGCGGCCGGTTGGCGAGTATCTGAAGGATTTGCGGGGCGGAGTGCAGGGACTGAAGATCGGCCTGCCGAAAAACTACTTTCTCGAGTACGCCACGCGCGATGTGGGCGACGCCGTCCGCGAGGCGGTCCGGACACTCGAGCGGCAGGGCGCGTCCGTCCGCGAGATCGACTTGCCGCACCTGAAGTACGCGGTGGGCGCCGAGATCGCGATCATCTTCGCGGAGCCGCTCGCCTACCACCAGAAGTACATCAAGCGCGGGAAATTCGACGACTACACACCGTACAACCAGGCGCAGTGGGATGCCGCCCGTTTCATCAGCGCCGGCGATTACGTCCAGGCGCAACGGATTCGCCGGTTCATGATCCGCGACTTCGAGCGGGCGTTCGAGCAGGTCGACGTCGTGTTCGCGCCAGGCATGGGCACCGAGGCCAACCCAATCGCAGAAGATTTACTCACCGATCGCGTGCCCATGCGTGACGTGCCGGCCGGAACCATTCCCCTCTGGGAGGTTTACTGGCGCATGGCGAGTCCTGCCAATCTGACCGGTGTGCCGGCGCTCGTGATGCCCTGCGGCTTTTCCGCCGCCGGGCTTCCGTTCAGTCTGCAGATCATGGGCAGACACTTCGATGAAGCGACCGTCTACCGAGTGGCGGCGGCCTACGAGCAGGCGACGGACTGGCACACGCGGAGGCCGTCGATCGCGGCCTAAGACGATCGTCGTCCATGACGTCAGACCAGACTCGTGAGCGGTTGATCGGCGAGCTGCGCACGCTTCTGGGCAATCGGCTGTCGACGTCGCACGCGGTCCGCGAGCACCACAGTCACGGTGAGTCGTACCACACGCCGTATCTTCCGAAGGGGGTCGCTTTTCCGACCAGCACCGACGAGGTCAGTGCCATTGTCGCGGCATGCACGCGACAGTGAACTCCGGTTGTGCCGTTCGGTGCCGGGACGTCGCTCGAAGGACACGTGATTCCCGTTCGAGGGGGAATCTCGATCGACATGACGCGGATGAACCGCGTGCTCCGCGTGAGTGCCGACGACCTGGAGGCGGGCGTCGCGTCGGGCGTGACGCACACGCAGCTCAACGAGCACCTCAAGAACACCGGCCTGACGGATAGGAATTTCAAACGGCCTTTTCGGTTGCGGGGTCGGCGCGCGGACGCGCCGATCAACCCCGCGCTGGGGTTTCTGTTACTGCTTCCACGTCGCGCCGTCAACCGCACCGTGCATGGTCCTACCTCAAACGCAGGCGCATCGGTAGTGCAGGAAAATCGCAAATCACGCCCCCGCTGCCAACAAAACTTGATTCTGCCCTGCTGATCGAAGCAGGGCGGCTTCAACCGCTCCCTCCTTGACTTCCAGCCTGATTTCATCAGCCGTCGTATTCACCTGAATCTCACCGATAAGCT
>CAYUMA010000709.1:0-8260 GCA_964445675.1 uncultured Pseudomonadales bacterium
CAACATGTCGATTCGACGTGCCGCTCGCGATGACCATGTAGTCGGTGACGCTGGTTGCGCGCGATACGTCGAGCGCCACGATTTCGCGTCCTTTGAGGTCTTCGAGGGCATTAACGACGTAGTCGCGCAACTTCTGGTGTCATTCAGCGGCTGGGCCTTGCGTAGAGTTGATGGTTCTCAATATAGGTCGACACGCTGCGCGGGAGCAATTGGCTCACGCGCTCGCCGCGAAGGAGTCGCGCCCGAATGTCGGACGACGATATCGACAGCATCGGTGCGGAGAACAGCAACACGGCGCCCGCCGCGGTCCGATGCAGCGCCGCCGCATCATCCACGCGGTGCGCTGCGGTGAACGCACGCATCGTCGCGTCGAGTTCCGTTTCTGATCCGGGTCGGCGCAGCACGGCCAGGTGCGACAGCTCGAGCAGCTGCTGCCAGCGGCGCCACGTCGGCAAACCGCGGTACGCATCCCACCCGAGCAACCACACCAGCGGCGTCTGTACGCCACGCTCGGCGCGTAGTTCTTCGAGCGTTTCGACGGTATAGCTCGGAGTATTGCGGTGAATTTCGCGATCATCGGCGACGAGCGTTGTTGCGTCCGCAACCGCCAGTTCCAGCATCGCCCAGCGCTGCGCGATTGTCGCACTCGGTAGCGCCCGGTGCGCCGGCCGCGCCGCGAGCACCAGGTGCACGCGCTCGAGATTGAGCAGCGCCGCAGCGGTGCGGGCCGCGTGCAGGTGGCCGTTGTGGATGGGGTCGAAGGTACCGCCGAGGAAGCCGATCAACGACGCCGGATCTCGCCGTTGCCGAATACCACGAATTTCTGGCTCGTCAGGCCCTCGAGTCCAACCGGACCGCGGACGTGCAGTTTGTCGGTGGAGATGCCGATCTCGGCGCCAAGACCAAACTCGAACCCATCGGCAAACTGCGTCGAAGCGTTGACCATCACCGACGCGGAGTCCACTTCCGCGACGAAGCGGCGCGACCTCGTATAGTCGTTGGAGACGATGACGTCAGTGTGCTGCGAGCCGTACGTCGCAATGTGCGCGATCGCTTCGTCGAGTCCGCTGACGATCCGAATCGACAGCACCGGCGCAAGATACTCAGTGCTCCAGTCAGTTTCGGATGCAACGCCGATACCGGGCAACAACGCGCGCGTCTTCGCGCAGCCGCGCAATTCGACGCCCGCTGCGTCGAAGCGCGCGCGCAGCGTCGGCAACACGCGCGGCGCAATCGACTGCGCGACCAGCAGAGTTTCCAGCGCGTTGCACACCGCGTACTTTTCGGTCTTCGAGTTGACCGCGATCGCAACCGCCATCGTCGGATCCGCGCCGTCGTCGATATAGACATGGCACACACCGTCCAGGTGTTTGATGATCGGTATCGACGATTCGGCCGTGACGCGCTCGATCAAACCCTTGCCGCCGCGCGGCACCAGCACGTCGATGTATTGCCGCAGCTTCAGCATCGCGCCAACCGCGGCGCGATCCGTCGTTGCGACCAGCTGCACGACGGTCGGCGGCAATTGCGCGTCGCTGAGACCGCGCGCGATCGCCGCGGCAATCGCTGTATTCGACGCGATGGCTTCGGATCCGCCGCGCAGAATGCACGCGTTGCCGGCTTTCAGGCACAACACGGCGGCGTCCGCGGTGACGTTGGGACGCGACTCGTAGATGATCCCGACGACGCCCAGTGGAACGCGCATCCTGCCGACCTGGATGCCGCTGGGTCGGTATTTGAGATCGGTGATTTCTCCGATCGGGTCCGGCAACGCATCCACTTGATGAATGCCGTCGATCATTCGATCGAAGCCGCGCTCGTCGAGCACGAGTCGATCGATCAGCGCCTGGTCCAGGCCGGCCGCAGCCGCGGCTGCGAGATCCTGATCGTTCGCGGTCCTGATCTGCGAACGCGCCGCGTTCAATGCCGCAGCGATCGCGCGCAACGCGGTCGACTTCGAGCCGGACGAAGCGCACGCGATCGCACGCGACGCGACGCGCGCGTTCCGACCGAGTTCGAGCATGTAGGCGTCGACGTCCATTGCAACGGCGGGAGCGTGTTTGGAGTAGGACATCAGCCGGCCATCAGCGGGACATCGCAGTCAACTGCGCAGGTTGCTGACGAGGCGCGCGAGCTCCGCGAGGCGTTCGCGCGGCAGATTCATCTGCAACAGACCCTGCTTGATCTCGGGTTCGAGCGGCAGCAGTTCGGCAAGTCGCCAGGATACGGAGCGCGCGTCGAGATAATCGACGTCGAGCGCCATCTTCTGTGCCATTGGATGTTGCATCAATTCCTGCAGCATCTCGATCAACCCGGCGTGTTCGGCGCCCGGCGGCTGCGGCCGTTCGTCGGGCAGGAATTCAACCGAGCCCATCAGCAGATGGTCGCTCGTCTCGAACGTATCCAGAATCCGGAACTTGGGGCCACCGCTCGTGATGATGCCGAGCATGCCGTTATTGAGCGTGTTGAAGTCGACGATCGTGCTGTACGTGCCGACGCTGAATATTTCCGGTTGCGCGGCCCCTTTGCCAATCCGTGAATCCGAGCCTTCGCGAATCAGCACGACGCCGAACCCGGACTTCTCTTTCAGGCAGCGGCTGACCATCGCGGTGTAACGCGGTTCGAAGATGCGCAGCGGCAGGCGACCGCCGCTGAACAACACGGTGCCCAGCGGGAAGAGCGGAATTTCCTTGCGGACTGAGGGTTCGGCACGCATGCGTGCCACGATATCACGCACCTGCGACGGACAGCACCCGGCGCGTGGGCTACCGAAGGATTGGTCGATCCGCGCGCAGGTCGGCCGCTAGAAAGGGATGTCGTCGTCGATGTCGTCGGCAAAATCGCTGGTTGCGCCGGAATCCCGCGGCTGCATCGCGCCTCGCTGATCAGCGCCGCCGCGATCAGCGCCGCCGCGATCAGCGCCACCGCGATCAGCGCCACCGCGATCAGCGCCGCCGCGATCAGCGCCACCGCGTGCCGGCTGAGTCCGCGCTCCGCCCTGGCGCACAGGAGCTTCCGTCGGATCTGTATCCGCGGAGCCGCCGCCATCGCCGCCGCCGCCGCGGCTGTCGAGCATCTGCATTTCGTTGGCGACGATTTCGGTCGAATAGCGATCGTGGCCTTCTTTGTCCTGCCATTTGCGCGTCTGCAGCCTGCCCTCGATGTAAATCTTGCTGCCCTTGCGCAGATATTCACCGGCAATCTCACCGAGCCGCGCGAAACACACGACGCTGTGCCACTCGGTGCGCTCCTGTTGCTCACCGGTCTGCTTGTCCTTCCACGACTCCGCGGTCGCGACGCGCAGGTTCGTCACTGCCGAGCCGCCCTGGGTATATCGAGTCTCTGGATCGCGGCCCAGATTGCCGATCAGAATGACCTTGTTGATGCCGCGCGCCATGACGGTGAATTCTCGTGTGGTCGATGCTCGTGGGGAGCCGCAGTCTAGCGCATCGCCCCGCCTAAACCCACTGCGCGCGCACCTGTCAGTAGTGAGTGTATGCCGCCTTGCGGCGCGAGAACCGAGCGGGTACTTTTGCTGGTTTTCGTCGCGCGGAACGGCCAGTGGATAGCATCACGCTGCGTGGGGCTCGCACCCACAATTTGAAGAACTTCGATCTGACGATTCCGCGCGATCGGCTCGTTGTCATCACGGGTCTGTCCGGGTCGGGCAAGTCGTCGCTGGCGTTCGATACGTTGTACGCCGAGGGACAGCGCCGCTATGTCGAATCGTTGTCGGCGTACGCGCGCCAGTTCTTGTCGATGATGGAAAAACCCGACATCGACCATATCGAAGGACTCTCGCCCGCGATCTCGATCGAGCAGAAATCGACGTCGCACAACCCGCGCTCGACCGTCGGCACGATCACCGAAATCTACGACTACCTGCGGTTGTTGTTCGCGCGAGCCGGCGAGCCCCGCTGTCCGACGCATGGGCAGGCATTGGCGGCGCAAACTGTCAGTCAGATGGTCGACCAGGTGCTCGCGTTGCCGGGGGACGCGCGCATCATGGTGCTCGCGCCGGTGATCGTCGATCGAAAGGGCGAGCATCAGCACGTCTTTCGCGAACTCGTCGCCAACGGATTTATCCGGGCGCGCGTCGATGGCATCGTCACGGATCTCGATCACCCGCCAACACTCGAGAAGAATAAAAAACACACGATCGAGGCGGTGATCGACCGGCTGCGCGTCCGCAACGATGCGCAGCAACGGCTCGCCGAATCGTTCGAGACCGCGATTTCACTGGCGGACGGCGTCGCGCGCGTGTCTTTCATCGACGACGAAAAAGCCAAAGAGCTGGTTTTTTCGGCGCGCTTCGCGTGTCCACACTGCGGTTACAGCATCAATGAACTGGAACCGCGGATGTTCTCGTTCAACAACCCGGCCGGCGCCTGCACCGAATGCGACGGCCTCGGGGTCAAACAATTCTTCGATGCGGACCTGGTTGTCACCGATCCGGAGCTGTCGCTGGCCGAAGGCGCGGTGCGCGGTTGGGACCGTCGCAACGTCTACTACTTTCACATGCTCGCGTCGCTCGCGAAGCATTATGCGTTCGACGTCGAAGCGCCGTTCCATACACTGAAGAAAAAACAACGCGACGCGATTCTCAACGGCAGCGGCGCGGACCGGATCGACTTTTCCTACGTCAACGATCGCGGTGATGTCATCCAGCGCCGCCACCGGTTCGAAGGCGTCGTGCCGAACATGGAGCGCCGTTATAAGGAAACCGATTCCACGATGGTGCGCGAAAATCTCGCCCGCTACCTGACCGTGCGCAACTGCCCGGCGTGCGGCGGCACGCGGCTCAAGGAAGAATCGCGCCACGTATTTGTCGGTGAGACCTCGTTGCCGCAGCTCACCGACCGCTCCGTCGAAGACGGGTTCAACTATTTCTCGAACCTCAAGCTGCCGGGCCGACGCGGCGAGATCTCCGACAAGATCCTGAAGGAGATCTGCGCGCGCCTGCAGTTCCTCGTCGACGTCGGGCTCAACTACCTGACGCTGAATCGCAGCGCGGACACGCTCTCCGGCGGCGAGGCGCAACGTATCCGCCTCGCAAGTCAGATCGGTGCGGGACTCGTCGGTGTGATGTACATCCTCGACGAGCCGTCGATCGGATTGCACCAACGCGACAATGCCCGATTGCTCAAAACGCTGACGCACCTGCGCGACCTCGGCAACACGGTCATCGTCGTGGAGCACGACGAAGAGGCCATTCGCCGCGCCGACTACATCATCGATATCGGTCCGGGGGCCGGTGTCCATGGCGGGGAAGTCGTCGCGCAAGGCCGCTTGCAGGACATCATCAAAGCGAAGCGGTCGATCACGGGACAATATCTGTCGGGCAAACAGAAGATCGACGTACCCAAACAGCGCGTCCCTAAAAACGCGGACAAAGTGATCCGCATCCGCGGCGCCCGCGCGAACAATCTGCGGAATCTGACCGTCGAAATTCCGCTCGGTCTCTTCACGTGCGTCACCGGGGTGTCCGGATCCGGCAAGTCGACATTGATCAACCACACGTTGTTTCCGGTGGCCGCGCGCGTGTTGAACAAAGCAACCACCCACACGGCAGCCGAACACGACGGCGTCGACGGTCTCAACCTCGTCGACAAGGTCGTCGACATCGACCAGAGCCCGATCGGGCGCACGCCGCGGTCCAATCCGGCGACGTACACGGGGCTCTTCACGCCGATCCGCGAACTGTTTGCGCAGACGCAGGAAGCGCGCAGCCGCGGTTATCAAGCGGGCCGCTTCAGCTTCAACGTCAAAGGCGGTCGCTGCGAGGCGTGTCAGGGCGACGGGCTGATCAAGGTCGAGATGCACTTCCTGCCCGATATCTACGTGCAGTGCGACGTCTGCAAGGGCAAGCGCTACAACCGCGAGACGCTGGACGTGCGCTACAAGGACAAGAACATCACCGAAGTGCTCGAGATGACGGTCGAAGAAGCGCGTGGATTTTTCGACGCCGTTCCGTTTCTTGCGCGCAAATTGCAGACGCTCGTCGACGTCGGGTTGTCGTATATCCGCCTGGGCCAGAGCGCAACGACGTTATCGGGGGGCGAAGCGCAGCGCGTCAAACTGTCGCGCGAGTTGTCGAAGCGCGACACCGGACAGACGCTGTACATCCTCGACGAGCCGACCACCGGGCTGCACTTTCACGACATCAAACAATTGCTCGAAGTGCTGCACCGGCTGCGCGACGACGGCAACACGATCGTTGTCATCGAACACAATCTCGACGTGATCAAGACCGCGGATTGGATCATCGATCTCGGCCCCGAAGGGGGCGGCGGGGGCGGGCAGATCATTGCGACCGGCACGCCGGAGCAGCTCGGAAAACACAAGAAGTCGTATACGGGTCAATACCTGAAGCCGTTGCTGATCTAAAACCCTCGGCGTCAACGAACGTGCTGGGTACGAAACTTCGGCGCGCGCTTGCCTTCCCCGCCGCTGCCCGTCCCCTTCGGCTGGAAGCGCGGTATCAGATGTTTTTTGCCGTTGCCGATCAGATCCGAACGCCCCATTTTCTGCAGTGTCTCGCGCAACAACGGCCAGTTGTCGGGGTCGTGATAACGCAGGAACGCTTTGTGCAGCCGGCGTTGTTTCAACCCCTTCGCGACAATCACGTCTTCGCTGTCGCGCGTCACCTTACGCAGCGGATTTTTACCGGTGTGCCACATCGCCGTCGCAGTTGCCATCGGTCCCGGTAGGAACGCCTGTACCTGGTCCGCGCGGTAGCTGTTTTGTTTCAGCCACACTGCGAGTTCGAGCATGTCTTCATCAGTCGTGCCGGGGTGTGCCGCGATGAAATAGGGAATCAGGTACTGCTCCTTACCCGCCTCGTTAGAGAATTTGTCGAACAGCTCTTTGAATTTGTCGTAAGAGCCAACGCCGGGTTTCATCATCTTCGACAGCGGCCCTTCGCCGATCGCCTCGGGCGCGATCTTCAGATAACCGCCGGTGTGGTGCTGCGCCAGTTCTTTGACGTACTCCGGCGACTCGACCGCGAGGTCGTAGCGCACGCCGGACGCGATCAGCACTTTTTTGATACCCGGCAGTGCGCGCGCCTTTTTATACAGTTCGATCAGCGGCGCATGGTTCGTATCGAGATTCGGACAGATGCCCGGATACACGCATGAGGGGCGGCGGCACGCGGATTCGATCTCGCGACTCTTGCACGCGAGCCGGTACATGTTCGCCGTGGGTCCGCCGAGGTCCGAGATGACGCCGGTGAAACCGGCAACGGTGTCGCGGATGGTTTCGATTTCTCGGAGCACCGAAGCTTCCGAACGGCTTTGAATGATCCGACCTTCGTGCTCGGTGATCGAGCAGAACGTACAACCGCCAAAACAACCACGTTGGATCGCAACCGAGAAGCGGATCATTTCCCACGCCGGGATCTTGGCAGCGCCATAACCCGGATGCGGCGCGCGCGCATACGGCAGTTCGTATACCGCGTCGAATTCCTTCGTCGTCAACGGAATCGGCGGTGGATTCAGCCAGACGTCCTGCGTGCCGTGACGCTGGACGAGCGGCCGCGCGTTACCCGGATTCGATTCCATGTGCAGGATGCGCGACGCGTGTGCGTACAACACGGGATCGTCGCGAACAGACTCGTACGCGGGCAATCGAATGACGCTGTGGTCGCGTTGGGCGCTCGGCACATCGCGGACGAATCGAACGACCTGCACGGCGTCGCCCCCAACGGTTTCGTTGGGTCGCGGCGGCGACGGCGTCATCGCGTAGGGATCGGGATGGCTCGCAAGCACGCCCGGTGAGTCGAGATGCGTCGAGTCGATTTCGATCCATCCCGCGGGCGTCCGCGCACGCGTGAACGACGTGCCGCGCACATCGGTGATCGTTGCAACCGACTCGCCGGCCGCCAGACGGTGCGCAACTTCCGCGAGCGCGCGTTCGGCATTTCCGAACAGCAACAGGTCCGCCTTCGCGTCGAGCAGCACCGAGCGTCGCACCTTCTCGGACCAGTAGTCGAAGTGCGCGATGCGCCGCAGTGATGCCTCGATCCCGCCGATCACGATCGGGACGTCGTTGAACGCCTCGCGCGCGCGCTGGGCGTACACGATGACGGAGCGGTCCGGCCGCTTGCCGCCTTCTCCGCCCGGCGTGTACGCGTCGTCGCTGCGGATGCGGCGGTCCGCGGTGTAGCGGTTCACCATCGAGTCCATGTTCCCGGCCGTGATGCCGAAGAACAGGCGTGGCCGGCCGAGCGCGCGGAACGCCTCGGCGCTCTGCCAGTCGG
>CAYUMA010000710.1:0-12789 GCA_964445675.1 uncultured Pseudomonadales bacterium
CAGATCGTTCGGATTCGTGCCGACCTTCAGCGCGTAGTTTTCCGAATGAATCCCGAACGCATCGAAGCCCATCGGCTCGAATACGGTCTTACCGCGCAACCGCCAATAGCGACCGTAGACGTCGGCGCCGGTGAACGCATAGATGTTGCCGACGTGCAGCCCCTCGGCCGACGGGTAGGGGAACATCATCAGGTTGTAGAACGGTTCCTCCGCGTCGCGCAGTTGCGCCGCAGTGAACGTGTTCGTCGCGCGGTGCACCCACTCGGCCTGCCACTTGGATTCGATGGCCTGCGCGTCGTAACGATCGTGGTTGGTGCTCATGACTCGGGTACGCGGGAAAGCCCGCACGTTAATCGAGCGGCCAACAAACGACAAGGCAACGTCGCCGCGTGGCTGTGCCGTGTTCGGTCAGGCAGGCAGTTCGCGCAGACGCCAACCCATCGCAGACACGATCCACCGCCAATGGGTCGATTCTGACTGCACGTTGGCCGCTCAATCCGGCGGAAGCCTCCAGAAGCACGGATCGCGACCAAGCAGCAGCTGTAACCAAACCGACGTCGACGTGAACGTACCCAGTGTCGCGAATTTGCGCGCTCAAGACCTGGTCGATGACGTGCTAACAACGCCCGGAAGTAGGATCGTTCCGAACCCTCGCGCTGGATGGGACGTTGTGGCGCCTGACGGACGCACCATTCGATACAACAGGGACGGTTCGTTCCAAGGTCTGCGGGAGTGACTATGGCTACGCGTTCTGACTTCCGAATCAGCGTTAGCGATGACCCGGAGCATGAGGATCTGACTGCGGAAATCTACTTTCGCGATCAGCTTGTCGCGACGCACGCAGATGACCGATGCCGTGCAGTACATTCGAGTCACCCGGGTGGGCGGTTCGATCAGCGGCTGGTGGGACGATAGCTATCGCGCAAAGGCGGCAATAGCTCAACCACTCCTGCTATCAGATTATGATATCATCATCATCGATGAACAAGGCGCAGCAAAAAACGCTATCGGCGCTGTTCTCCACGCCGACGCCGACTTCGTTGGCATGGCGCAAGATCGAATCGCTGTTGGTCGCACTCGGCGCCAAGAGCATCGAAGGAAGCGGCTCGCGCGTTCGATTCGAGTTGAATGGCGTTGTCGCGTCGTTTCACGGCCCACACCCAAGCAAAGAGGCAAAGCCTTACCAAGTTCGGGATGCCAAAGAGTTCCTGTTGCAGGCCGGAGTAAAGCCATGAACATCATGAATTTCAAAGACTACGCCGCGCGTATCGAATATAGCGATGAAGATGGTTGCTTCATTGGCCATATCGCCGGCATTCGCGACGTCGTTGGCTTTCACGGAGTCTCTGTAGCGAAGTTGAAGGCAGCATTCGAGGAGGCGGTAGACGATTATCTGGCTACCTGCAAGAAGCTGAAGCGAACTCCGCAACGTCCTTACTCCGGCAAGGTCATGCTGCGCATAGGGCCGGACATTCACGCAAAGGTTGCGATGCTCGCTGAGGCAGAAGGCAAGAGCCTGAATGCCTGGGCACAAGAGGCCCTGCAAAAGGCAATTGCATCACGATGATCAACATTGGCTGCACGCAGACGACCGATACGGTGCAGTACGTCCGGGTCACCCGGTTTGGGCGTCAGCCGCGCATTCGGCGCCGCACGGCGAGCGGAATCACGATCCCGAGCACCAGTAGCACGAGCACCGGGGTGTCGCCGACCCAGGAATAGAGTGTCGTTCCCACCATCGCGACGAAGCGGCCGTCGAGCACGGTCGGCGCAAATTGCGGCGCCTGCGCGACGACTGCTCCGGCCGAATCGATGATCGCGGTGATGCCGTTGTTGGTCGCGCGCAATACGTAGCGGCCGTTCTCGAGCGCCCGCATCCGCGCCATCTGCAAATGCTGGTGCGGCCCGATGGAGCGCCCGAACCACGAATCGTTGGAGAGCGTCACGATGACGTCTGCGTTGCGCGCGTCGCGCCGCACGAGGTCCGGGTAGACGACTTCGTAACAGATCGCCATCGCGAGTCGGAATGCTCCGGCACGCACCAGCGGTTGCTCGGCTGGACCCGGCACCGCGTGCGACATCGGCAGATCGAAGAACTCGATCGCGCCGCGTAGCAGACCTTCGAGCGGCACGTATTCGCCAAACGGCACCAGCCTGCGTTTGATGTAGTGCCCTTCACCGTCGCCGACGACGGCGGCCATGTTGCGAAACTCCATCGCCCCGCTGGGCGCGCGTTCATAGCCGGGAACCCCGAACACCAATGCAGCGCCGCCACGATTCGCCTGCCGCGCCATTTCCTCGATGAACGGCAGCGCCTGTTGCTCGAACAGCGTCACTGCCGCCTCCGGCCAGATCACGAGATCGCGCCGCCAATACGGCGCCGACAGCTTCCGATAACGATCGAGATTTTCTTCGACACTCTCGGGGCGCCATTTGACGTCCTGCAGAATGTCGCCCTGAACGAGCGCAACGGTCGCTTCAGCGCCGGGTTCGACCCAGCGCACGTGGCCAAGGCCGACGCCGATCAGCCACGGCAGCAACGCAACCGCGACACCGATCGCGATGTGCGCGCGGGGGACACGCCGCGCGATTCCGGCCACTGCGAGCGTTGCGCTCAACGCCGCCACAAAACCCACGAGCAGTACGCCGCCAACGGGCGCCCAATGGCGCAGCGGATTGTCGAGTTGCGCATAACCGAGATACAGCCACGGGAACCCGGTCAGGAACCACGTCAGCGTCCACTCGAGCGCCACCCAGCACGCGCTGAAGCCGACCGCGTTGAGCCAGCGATTGCGCCCCCGCACCCAGCGCGCGTAGGCGTACGTGAACGCCGCCGGAAAGCACGCCATTGCAACGACGAAGACGGCAACGAGCGAGCCGGCGAGCCACGCCGGCGCGGGTCCGTAGTCGTGGATGCTGACGTAGATCCACGACGCGCCGACGCCGTATTTGCCGACGCCAAAACCCCAGCCGAGGAATGCCGCGCGCGCGGGCCGGGCATCGTCGAGCACGCGAAACAGCACTGCGACAGACACGAGCGATAGCGGCCAGTAGTCGAATGGCGCGAGCGCCAGCGGCAGCACGGCACCCGCGATGACGGCGAGCCAGAACGTGCGGGCGCGCTTCACCGGCGAAACGTCAATCCCGACCGACCGGCGACACCCGCAGCAGCCGGATGCGCCGGCTGTCGGCATTGAGTACTTCGAACATCAGCTCACCCATCGCAATCGACTCGTCGCGTTTGGGCAGGTGACCGAAGTGTTTCATCAGCAGGCCGCCGATCGTATCGAACTCGGCATCGCTGAAAATCGTACCGAAGCGCTCGTTGAACGCCGCGATCGGCGTGGTCGCCTTGACCGTGTAGTTGTCGCCGCCGAGTTCCTTGATATCGGATTCGTCTTCGACATCGTGTTCGTCTTCGATGTCGCCGACGATCTGCTCGAGCACGTCTTCGATCGTCACCGCGCCACTGACGTGGCCGTATTCATCGATGACGACGGCCATGTGATTGCGGTTCGCGCGAAATTCCTGCAGCAGCACGTTGAGCCGCTTGCTCTCGGGAATGACCGCGGCCGGGCGCATGCAGTCTTTGATGTCGAAGTCGTCCCACTCGTCCTGCAGCAGCAGCGGCAGGATGTCCTTCGCGTGCAGGATCCCGCGCACATCGTCAACGTCGTCGCCGATCACCGGAAAGCGCGAATGCTGCGACTCGATGACCAGTGGCAGAAACTGGCGCGGCGGCGCATCGACTTTCACGCAGACGAGTTGCGACCTGGGCACCATCACGTCGCGCGCGTGCATGTCGGCAACCGCGATCGCGCCGAACAGAATGTTCAGCACGTCGACGTCGATCAGATCGCGATCGGCGGCGTATCGCAGCGTCTCCATCAGCTCCTGGCGCGACGTGGGCTCGCCCGAGAACATGTCGGCGACGCGCTCGATCCAGCGGCGGCCCGTGCCGGTGTCGTCTGGTTCCGAATCACTCATCTAACGTAGGGGTCGTCGATTCCAAGGGCGCTCAGTATGGCGACTTCGTGACGTTCCATCACCTGCGCGTCCGCCGCCTTTTTATGGTCGTAGCCGCATAGGTGCAGAACGCCGTGAACGACCAGATGGGCCAGATGATCGGCGGCGCGTTTGCCTTGAGCGGCGGCCTCCGCAACGACAACGGGCGCGCAGATCGCGATGTCACCCAATAGCGGTTCGTTGCCTGCGTATTCCTCCGCGTCGGCGGCGAACGACAGTACGTTGGTGGTGCCAGCCTTGTGGCGGAAGCGCGCATTCAGGTCCGCCATCTCGGCGGCACCGACGACGCGGATGCACAACGCACCCGACTTGCCGACGCCGGCGAGCGCGGCGCGGGCCCAACGGCGCAACGATGCTGCGCGGGCGGGGACATCCACATCGCTTGCCACCTGCACGGAAACCTTTGCGAGCCGGGTAGCGCTAGTCATCGCTCCGCAAACGTTCTCGCGGCAACTCGGTCGCTTCGTCGTGACGCGCGTACGCTTCGACGATTCGCTGCACCAGCGGATGGCGGACGACGTCCTTCGACGTGAAGTGCGTGAACGACAAACCCTCGACACCGTCGAGCACGCCGATGCAGTGAATCAAGCCGGAACGGATGCCGCGCGGCAGATCGATCTGCGTGATGTCGCCGGTGATGACGGCGGTGGAGCCATAGCCGATCCGCGTCAGGAACATCTTCATCTGTTCGGTCGTCGTGTTCTGACTCTCATCAAGAATGATGAACGCGTTGTTCAACGTGCGGCCGCGCATGAACGCGAGCGGCGCCACTTCGATCACGTTGCGTTCGATGTATTTGTGTACGCGCTCGACACCCATCATTTCGTATAGCGCGTCGTACAGCGGCCGCAGATACGGATCGATCTTCTGCGCGAGGTCACCGGGCAGGAAGCCGAGTTTTTCGCCGGCTTCAACCGCTGGGCGCACGAGCAGAATGCGGCTGACGCGCTGCTGCTCGAGTGCCGCGACCGCACACGCGACCGCCAGATACGTCTTGCCCGTCCCCGCCGGACCAATACCAAAATTGGCGTCGTGCAGACGAATCGAACGCACGTAGTTGAGCTGATTCGCGCCGCGCGGCTTGATCGTCTTGCGCCGCGTGTGAATCAACAACCCGTCGTCACCAGCGGAACCCTGCATCAACGCTTCGACACCGGAATCCTGCAGATACAGGTGAATCGCTTCGGATTCGAGCGCTGTACCGTCGACGATGTCTTCGTACAGGACTTTGAGCAGCGCTTCACCGGCTTCGACGCGTTGCGCCGGGCCCGACAGCTGGAATTCGTTGCCGCGGTTGCGGATACGAATCCCCAGGCGCTGCTCGAGGAACTTGACGTTCTGATCGAACGGTCCACACAGCGAGGCTAAGCGTCGGGAATCGTTGGGTTCGAGCGTCACGCTGGTGGTCAGCGCGACAACGCGATTAGGCTGGTCCGTCAAACTGCGGTGTTTTTGAACATATGGGGGCTAGCATATCGGCGAGGCATGCCCTGTCAAATGGAGTTTGTTTCGACGGAGCCACGCGCGGTTACACCGCGCCAGAGGCTGTATGCACAGCTCCGCGCAGCGTATTCGTCATTGCCGCGTTGATGACGACGTCGACAAACTGGCCTTTCAGTTGCGCCGAGCCGCCGGTGAAATTGACGACGCGGTTGTTTTCGGTGCGGCCCTGCAGCTGCGTTGCATCCTTCTTTGCACTTCCCGTGACCAGCACCCGCTGCGTCGTGCCGACCATCGCACGACTCACGGCATCGCCTTGTTCGCGGATGAGCGCCTGCAACGTCGCGAGCCGCTGCCGCTTGACGTCGAGCGGCGTCGGATCGGGCAGACTCGCAGCCGGCGTGCCGGGCCGCGGGCTGTAGAGGAACGTGAAGGACATGTCGAAGCGCAGCGCTTCGATCAAACGCAGCGTTGCAGCGAAATCGGCATCGGTCTCACCGGGAAAACCCACGATGAAATCCGACGTCAGCGACAGGTTCGGCCGCGCTGCGCGTACGCGGCGAATTTTGTCTTTGTACTCGAGAATCGTGTGGCCGCGCTTCATCAACGCCAGGATGCGATCGGACCCCGACTGCACCGGCAGGTGCAGATGACTGACGAGCTGCGGCAGCGTCGCGTACGCATCGATCAAGCTCTGGGAAAACTCGACCGGATGCGACGTTGTGAAACGCAACCGCTCGATGCCCGGCACGGCGGCGGCGTAGTGCAGGAGTTCTGCGAGGTCGGCGTGATCGCCGTCGATGTCGCCGCGATATGCATTGACGTTCTGCCCCAGGAACGTGATCTCGCGGACACCCTGCCGCGCGAGCTGCGTAACTTCGCGCATGACGTCGCGCACAGGCCGGCTCACTTCGGCGCCGCGCGTGTACGGCACGACACAGAACGAACAGTACTTGCTGCAGCCTCCCATCACCGAAATCAGCGCAACCGGCGCGTCGACCTGCGGCGCCGGCAGTGCGTCGAATTTCTCGATCGCCGGAAAACTGACGTCGACGACGGCGGCGCCGTTGCGCGCGCGCGCGGCATCGAGCAACGCGGGCAGTCGATGCAATGTCTGCGGTCCGAACACGACATCGACGAACGGCGCGCGGACGCGGATCGCGTCGCCTTCCTGGCTCGCCACACAGCCGCCGACGCCGATCAGCAGTCCCGGCTTCGCGAGTTTCAGCGGTTTCCAGCGGCCGAGCTGGGAAAACACCTTTTCCTGCGCTTTTTCACGAATTGAACAGGTATTGAGCAACAGCACGTCGGCTTCTTCGGCGGTTTGCACCGCTTCGAGCCCGTGACTCACGCGCAGCAGATCGAGCATGCGCGCCGAGTCGTACTCGTTCATCTGGCAACCCTGACTCTCGATAAAAACCTTGCCGGGCATCGAACGTGGCGTCGAACAAAAGGAGGCGCGAATTATAGCGACATGCTGATCGTGCGCGCAGAACTGTTCCGGCCAGGAGCCGCAAATTCGTCGAGCCCCTTGAATTCCCGGTGAGGACCTTTATATATGGGCGACTTGCGCATCAGGAAAGGGCATGGCCGATCAGCAGCATATCTACAAGATCCTCTTCCACAATCAGGGGCAGATCTACGAGGTGTATGCGCGCGCGATCTATCAAAGTGATCTGTACGGCTTCATCGAAGTCGAGGACTACATCTTCGGTGACAAGACAAAAGTCGTGATCGACCCCGGCCAGGACCGCCTGCGCACCGAGTTCGACGGCGTGCAGCGCAGCTTCATCCCGATGCACGCAATCATCCGCATCGACGAAGTGGAAAAAGAAGGGATCGCGAAAGTCAGCGACAACAAAGGCGGTACCAACATCGCGCACTTTCCGATGCCGATCCCGCGCAACGAAGGCAAGACCTGAGAGCGGCCACCTGTAGGAGCGATTTCCAAATCGCGATTCCGCAATGCGCCGGCACCGACCATCGCGGTCTGGAGACCGCTCCTACAGGATGCGCTGCATGAACGGACTGCGTGCCTGGCTCGTGTTGGTCGTGCTGATTACAACGTCCGGCGGCGCCAACGCGGCCGATCCATACGTTCCGCCTGTGCTCGAACCGTGGCGCGGCTGGGTGCTCGACCGCCATCCCGAAGTGCACTGCCCGCCCCACTACGACAACGGCGCGATTCGGCCGTGCGCGTGGCTGAGCACGCTCGACATCGACCTGACGCATACCGGCGGCCGCTTTGAGGCAGAGGTCGAAGTGTTTGCCGAGGCCGACGTGTTGTTGCCGGGCGGCGGCGAGCAGTGGCCGAGCGACGTGCGTTCCAGCAGCGGGCCCGCGATCGTCACGCGGCTCGACGAGCGCCCGCGCGTGCGGCTCGCGCCGGGTCGTACCACACTGACCGGCACGTTCCTCTGGAAAGATCTGCCGGATTCGATCGCGCTGCCGCGCCAGCACGGCCTGCTCGCGCTGCGTGTCGACGGCGCGGCAGTCGCGCAACCCCTCATCGATGGCGACAAGTTGTGGCTCGGCAAAGCCGCGGGCGCGGGCGATGCGGTGCCGAACGACGCACTGACGGTGCGCGTGTATCGACGGCTGAGCGACGGCGTGCCGATGACGCTCGACACGTTCGTCGATCTGTCGGTCGCAGGCAGTCATCGCATCGTCTCGCTGCCCGGCGCGATGCCCGAAGGCTTCGTAGCCACCGGTATGGACATGGACGTCCCGGCGCGCCTCGAGCCCAACGGCGACCTCAAGGTGCAGATCGAACCGGGCGAATGGCACGTGCGTTTGTTCAGTCGGGCGCTCGGCGCGCCGACCGTGTTTCAAGCGGCACCCGCAAACGCACCATGGCCGGCGGAGGAAATCTGGGGATTCAGCGCCGATCGCGCGTTGCGTTCCGTCAGCGTCGAGGGCGCGACGCCGATCGATCTCAGCCAGACCGATGCGCCGTTCAAGGATCTACCCGCCTTCGTCGTCACCGCAACGAGCGAACTGAAGCTGATCGAGCAGTTCCGCGGCGACCCGAACCCGTCTCCCAACGAATTTTTGCTGGCGCGCAACATCTGGCTCGCCTTCGACGGTGCGAGCTACACGGTGCAGGACATGATCGATGGAAACGTCGCCAGACCGACGCGTCTGGCGGCCCGCTTCATCCCCGGCCGGGTCACCGTCGACGACGCGCCGCAACTGATCACGCAGCTCGGCGATGCACAACCGGGCATCGAGCTGCCGAGCGGCACGCACCGCATCGTGGCGACGAGCGAACTCGCGCGCGAACAGCTCGATACGGCCGTTGGTTGGGACGCGGACGTGGCGCGGCTGTCGGGCGAACTGCATCTGCCGCCCGGCTGGCGCCTGCTGTGGACCCACGGCGTGGATCGCGCGCCGACCGCGTGGCTCGCGTCGTGGACCCTGTGGGACATCTTCCTCGTCGTGATCACCGCGGTGCTCGCGCTGCGGCTGCTGGGCCGCGGCGCTGCGGTACTCGCGGTGCTCACGCTCATCGTCGTTTATCAGGAACCCAACGCCCCGACGTTGACGTGGATCGTGCTGCTGCTGTTGCTCGCGGTGTTGCGCGTCGCCCGCGCTCGCTTCAGCCAGATTGCGCGCCTCAGCTATGTTGTTGTACTTGCCGCCACGGTGATCGTGGTGCTGGGGTTCGCCATCGACAGCTTCAGAATGGCGCTATATCCACAGCTCGAGAACGAGAGTGTCATCGGCTTCGGGCCGCCTCAGCTGGACGCCGCGGCGCCGATGCTGGACGAAGGTCGGATGCGCGGCAATGATGGTCCGATGGAGTCGCTCGCGGTCAGCTCGAAGGTCGCTTCCGCGCCCCCACCGCGACAAGCGGCACCGCGAACAGCGTCAGCGCGAACGTACGAAGCGAATACCCAGGTGCAGACGGGTCCCGGCGTGCCGACGTGGCGCTGGCACGAGGAAGCGTTGATCTGGGACGGCCCCGTAACAGCGGCGCAACCGATCGCGCTGGTACTGTCGCCGCCGTGGCTGACGCGCACCCTCCACGTCGTGGGCCCGTTACTGCTGTTGCTGCTCGCGGCAGTGCTCGTCAGCGCGATGCTGCCGCCTCAGATCGCGTTGCCGGCGTGGTTGAAACGTCTTGCGCGAACAGCGCCCGCGGGGCTGCTCGTCGCGGTGTTCGGCAGCGTAGCGGCGCCTGATGCGCGCGCCGACATACCGAGCGCGCAATTGCTCGGCGAACTCGAACGCCGGTTGACCGAGGCGCCGGATTGCCTGCCGGCATGCGCGGCGATCGACCACGCGAACGTGCAGTTGGCGTCGGACACGTTGACGGTCGTCTTGAAGATCAATGCGGCCACGGCGGTCGCGTTGCCGCTGCCGGCGACGAGTCCGGAATGGTGGCCCGCCATAGCCCGCGACGGCGACCGTGCCGCCGTCGTCGGACGCGATGCAGGCGGACAACTGGCGATCGCCGTCACGCAGGGCCAACACCGTATCGAACTCAGCGGGTCCGTCGCGCAGATCGACCGATTCGAACTGCCGTTTCCGATGCGCGTCGGTGCCGTGACGCTCGACCTCGAGGGCTGGCGCGCATACGGCGCGCAGGACGGTCATCTGCGCGGCGCGTCGTTGCAGTTCGAACGCGACGCCCCGGCGGCGACCGGTCGCGCCACCGCAAGCCGTTCGGCAAGCCTCGCGCCCGACCCGATCGCACCGTACTTCACGCTCGGCCGCGTCATCGAATTCGGCCTGCAGTGGCGCATCCACACGGAGCTGACCCGGGTCGCGCCGCGCAGCGGCAGCATCCCCTTTGCGGTGCCGTTGGTGCCGGGCGAAGCGTTGCAGGATGGCCGCGTGCGCGTCGAGAACGACCGCATCACCGGCGTGCTGGCGCCGGATCAACAGACACTCGCGTGGGAGAGCACGCTCGCAACCACCCCGACGCTGCAGTTGGTTGCGCCGCCGCTCGAACAATGGAGCGAACAATGGACGCTGATACCGTCGAACTTCTGGCACGTCGATTACACAGGTCTCGCGCCGCTGAAGCTCGCGTCCGGTGTAGCAGCCGGGCCGCGCTTCGCACCGCAGCCCGGTGACACGTTGAACGTACAGATCTCGCGGCCGACACCGGTACCCGGCGAGACGATCACCGTCGAACGCGTCGACCTCACCGACTTACCCGGCGCGCGCGCGCGCCGCTCCACGCTGAGCTTGAGTCTGCTCAGCAGCCAGGGCGGCAATTTCGCTGTCCGTGTCCCGACCGACGCGAGGATCCTCGGTATCACGATCAACGGCGCGCCGCAGCCGATTCCCACGGCCGGCGCGGAACTGCCGCTGCCGGTGGTGCCCGGTCGGCAAGCGGCGGAGATCGTCTGGGAAGCGCCGCGCGCAATCGGCGCAATGACACGCACCAGCGCCGTCGAACTACCGGGTAACGCGTACAACGTCGGCTTGCACGTCACGTTGCCGACCGATCGCTGGCCGTTGTTCGTCGGCGGCCCGCGACTCGGCCCCGCGGTATTGTTCTGGGGCGTGATGCTGGTGGTCGTCGGCGTTGCGCTGTTGCTCGCGCGCATCCCCGGCTTGCCGCTGACGACGCTCGACGGCGTGCTGCTCGGCCTCGGCATGAGCCTGTGCAATCTGCCGAGCACGATGCTGGTCGCCGCGTGGTTGTTGATCCTGCTGGTGCGGCAGCGCTCGGCGGATCGGCTCGGCACGGTCAGCGACAGCGGATTCAAGATCATCCAGGTACTGATCGCGTTGACGTCGATCGTCGCGCTCAGCGCGCTCGTCGCGAGCGTTCCGCAGGGCTTGCTCGGTACGCCTTCAATGCAGATCGTCGGCAACGGCTCGAGCGCGTTCGACTACCACTGGTTCCAGGATCGGTCCCACCAGACACTGCCGCAGGCGTTCATCGTGTCGTTACCGATGTGGGCATATCGGGTCGCGATGCTCGCGTGGTCGCTGTGGCTGACGTTCGCGATCGTGCGTTGGGTGCGCTGGGGCTGGGCGGCGTATTCGAGCGGCGGAATCTGGCGGCGTGGGCCTACCGACGACCTCACGTCGAGCCCACGCTAAACTCCCGCTGAGTGTCCACCGGAGTAACGGGAAGTCATGCAGAAATTCGTCGTGCTCGGTGGTGGTCATGCGGCCGGACAAGCCGTCGCGAGCCTGCGTCAGGACGGCTTCGACGGCGACATCGACCTGATCGGCGACGAGCCGTTCCTGCCGTATCAACGACCGCCGCTGTCGAAGCAATACCTGTCGGGTGAACACACGATCGAGCGCGTGTATCTGCGCGCCGCGACGTTCTATGCGGAACGCAAGGTCACGCTGCATCTCGGCGTACGCGGCGAACGTATCGACCTCAGCGCGCACACGGTGACGTTGTCGACCGGGGAAACGTTGCACTACGACAAGCTGTTGATCGCAACGGGCAGCCGCGCGCGACACCTCAGCATTGCCGGCCACGATCTCGCCGGTATCCACTATCTGCGCACGATCGCCGATGTCGATGCGATTCGCGCCGCGTTCGGCACCGCGAAGCGCGTGACGATCGCCGGCGGCGGCTACATCGGACTCGAGGTTGCGTCGGTCGCCGTCGTCGCCGGCCTCGCAGTGACCGTGCTCGAAATGGAAGACCGAATTCTGAAGCGCGTGACGACTCCGGCGATGAGCGCGTTTTATCACGGCCTGCACACTGGTCGCGGCGTCGACATTCGCACCAGCACAAAAGTGTCAGGATTCGCCGGCGCCAACGGTCGCGTCGAGGCAGTGCTGACCGCTGCCGGCGAACGGATCGAAGCGGACCTCGTGATCGTCGGCGTCGGCATCATCCCGAACACCGAAGTGGCGGCTGCGGCAGGCATCGTGTGCGACAACGGCATTGTCGTCGACGATCACTGCCGCACGTCCGTTGCGGACATCTACGCCGCCGGCGATTGCACCAACCATCCCAACGCGTTGCTCGGCCGCCGGCTGCGCCTCGAAAGCGTGCCCAACGCGATGGAGCAGGCGCGCGTCGCAACGACGAACATGAACGGCGGCGACGCCGCCTACGCGTCGATCCCGTGGTTCTGGTCGGACCAATACGAATTGAAGCTGCAGATGGTCGGCTTCTCGAGCGATGGCGACACGGCGGTCGTGCGCGGCGACCCCGCCGCGAATCAGTTCGCGACGTTCTATCTGAAGAACGGCGTCGTCGTCGCGGTCGACGCGGTCAACAGTCCGCGCGAGTTCATGGCGAGCCGTCAGATGGTGGACAAACGTTCGAAGCCGGATCAGGTGAAGCTCGCGGATCCGAAGGTCGCGCTGAAAGAGTTGATCTAACGGGGGGGT
>CAYUMA010000711.1:0-3229 GCA_964445675.1 uncultured Pseudomonadales bacterium
TGGTGCTCGTGTTTGTGTGGGGAATGGGCGGCGGCATCGCGATGAGCATGTCGCGCACCATCATGCAGGAGCAGGCACCCGAGGATCAGCGCAGTCGCGTGATGAGTTTTTATTCGTTCGCGTTCATGGGCTCGGGCCCGATCGGCGCTTTGCTCAACGGTTTCGCAGTGCAGTGGATCGGCCCGCGCGGCGCGCTCGCACTCGCGGCGGCAACGATGTTCGCGGTCGTGATTCTAATCGCGCGGCGTTCGGGCCTGTGGCGGCTCGATCTTCACGCGAGCAACGCGGCGATCGCCGCGTCGGAGTAGGCCTCGGCCGGCAGCATGTCGGGGCCGACGAACGGCGTCAGCAACGCGAGCGACTCCGGCGCCATCGCGCGGCGTTTTAGATGCATGCGGTGACGCCGTGCCCGGGCTGCTTCGGTGAATTCGGCATCCATCGCCGCGGTCAGGCGCGCGGAGATGCGCAAGCGGCGCATTCGCTCCTTGCGTTCCGCGCCATAGGCGGCAAAGACATCCGGGGTCCACTGGTTCTCCGCCAGCAGCAGGTCACGCACGATGCGCACGTCCCGGTGCGTGATCGACAGACCCTGACCGGTGATCGGATCGTTGCGCCCCGCCGCATCGCCGATCAGCAGCACGCCGTCGGCGTACGGTGCATCGATCCACGTATCGTTGTTCGGATACACGAGGCACGGACCGATCGGACGCGCTTGCGCAATCGCGTCGCTGCCGGGGACCGATTTCAAGCGGAACGCGTCGAGAAATCGTTGCGGGCCTGCAGGTCCGGCGAGGCGCGTTTTTTGTTCGAGCCCGATGCCGATGTAGAGCCGCACGCGGCCGTGACCCTGCGGAAACGCGAGCACGTTGACGTCGCCTTCGGTCGCAATGAACTGCGTGTCGTCGCGCCATTCCCGCACGTTGTCGATCAACATGCCCGAGAAGCGATGGTGCGGCGGATCCTGTTGCAGCGTCGCGCCGATCTGCTCGGCCGTCTTGCCGTGACGGCCATCCGCGCCAACGACCAGACGCGGGCGCAATGCGTGAGTTTGACCGTCGTGATCGAAGCTCACGGTCGGCGGATCGCCCGGCGTCACGCGTGTGTTCGCGACACCCCGCAGCACCGTCACGCCGGCCTCGGTCGCTGCCTGATTCAACACGTTGCACATCGTCGGATGGCCGATGCACAGCGGTCCCGGATTGTCCGGCAGCAGCGTCGTCATATCGAAGGCTGCGCTCTCGGCAACGGCCGGCTCGATATCTTCGTCGTACGACACGTGGCGCGTCAGGTGGTGGCCGCCGTGCGCGCGATAGAGGTCGTAGACACCGACCGCCTTCGTCTCCGCGATTCCCCACGGCGCAATCCATTCGCCTCTCACAACGTCCGCATATTCGAGCGTGCGTTCGAGTACGAGAACTGCGATCCCTGCGGCGGCGAGACACATCGACAGCGCGCCGCCACCGATACCGCCGCCGACAATGACTACATCCGGAGTCCGCATCGGACGGTCACCCGCCAAGGACGCGATTCCACTTCGTAATCTGATCGGCCTGGTCGCCCAACAACTTCGTCGTGTCGCCATCGATCGTGATCGACGTGATCGAGTCGCCCTTGGCAATCTTATCGACGACCGCCTGATCCGAAGCACCTTGTACCGCGCCGAATATCGTGTGCTTGCCGTCGAGCCACGGCGTCGGCACGTGGGTGATGAAGAACTGTGAACCATTGGTGGCCGGGCCCGAATTGGCCATCGACAACTTGCCCGGCGCGTCGTGTTTGACACGTGCGGAGAACTCGTCCTTGAACTTGTAGCCGGGACCACCGGTACCGGTCCCCTGCGGACAGCCGCCTTGAATCATGAAGTCGGGGATGACCCGATGGAACGCCAAGCCGTCGTAGAAGCCGCGCTGACACAGGTTCACGAAATTGGCGACGGTCAATGGCGCTACGTCGTCCATCAGATTGACGCGAATGTCCCCTTTGCTGGTTTTAAACGTCGCCACGAGTGCCATGAATGAACCTCCTTGAAAAATGCGATGACCGGTGCCGCCGCGCAGTGTAAGAGGATCCGTCGCGAATGGCACCCGATGCAGCCCCGCCTCGCAGCGGGTGCAGGATTGAAGATCGACAACGGTTGGACGATGCTGCCCGCATCGCTGCGCGATGCTACCTCCCGCTGCCGCGACAGGCACGACACAACACAGTACGGAGACGACCATGAGCAGACCCGCACCACTCGCCGGCGTCCGCGTGCTCGATTTCTCCCGCGTGCTCGCGGGACCACATTGTGGACGGATGCTCGTCGACCTCGGCGCGGAGGTCGTTAAGATCGAGCCACCCGAAGGCGACATGACGCGCCAGAGCGCGCCGCGGCTGCACTCGATGGCGCTGTACTTTGCGCAGCAGAATTGCGGCAAACGCAACGTATCGCTCGACGTGACGCAGACGGCCGGGCGCGATGTGGCCCGTGAATTGTCGGGTCACGCCGACGTGGTGCTCGAGAATTTCCGTCCCGGCGTGATGGCGCGCCTCGGCCTCGGTTACGCGGACCTTTCCGCGACGAATCCGCGCCTCGTGTACGCGTCGATCTCGGGGTACGGTCAGGAAGGCAGCTGGTCGCAACGCGGCGCCTACGCGATGATGGTCCACGCGGAGATGGGCTACATCGAGGGCGAGTCGCGTTATCACTCGAGCGACCCTCAACAGGAGCCCTATTCGCACGGCGATCTGTACACCTCGCTCGAGTGTCTGTCGGCGATCCTGGCCGCGCTGTACCAACGAGAGCACACAGGGGAGGGTCAGCACGTCGATGTGTCGATGGCCGAGACGATGTTGTGCGTCAACGAGCACGGCGCGACCAACCTGACCGGCATGACGGAGACGCTGCCGCTGGCAACCAGCGCGTCACCGCTCTTCAAGACGCGCTCGGGACGCACCGTCTCCGTCGCGTTCGACCCGGCCGCGCGGGGACCCTTCGCCCAATGGCTACGCGCGATGCAGCGCCCCGAGCTCGCGTCCGATCCGCGCTTCGCCGACGAGCAGATCCGCCGCGGCAACCGCGCGCAGCTCGTGGCGCTGCTGCAGGACTGAGTCATGCAATTCCCGGATCTGGCCTCACTCGAGGCCGCACTCGCGAAAGCCCGCCTGGTCATGGGCGTCGTTCGTTCGGTGACCGAGGCGGGGCAGACGGTGTGGGCAAAAGAGCGCGGCGCGGTGGTGGAGGTCGACG
>CAYUMA010000712.1:0-12357 GCA_964445675.1 uncultured Pseudomonadales bacterium
AACTTGCGCTGCCAGCGCACCGGCCACTCGTCGTGCGCGAGCAGCCCGGCCAGATCCTCGTCGACGCGTTCGTCGGCGGTCATGACGGCAACGGACTACTTTCCGCTCGAGTTGCGCAACTGCTCTTCGATCTTGCTCAGATTGAACGAGCCGGGTGCCTGACTGGGCGGGAATTCCTTCATCGTCGCCAGGAACTGCGCTGCCAGCGCCTGGATCGGCGTGATCACAAAGGGACGGTCGAGGAACCAGTCGTTGTAGGTGTTCGAGTTGTGCTGGGCTTTTTCGAACGGGTCGCGGCGCAGGTTGAACAGCAGCGGCACGCGCAGTTCGATGAACGGCTCCCGCCAGACGCCGAAAGCTTCGCCGCGATTTTCCAGGAATACGACCTTCCAGTCCTGATAACGCGCGGCGACGATCTGACCGTCGTCGTTGACGTACCAGAATTCGTTGCGCGGTGAGTCCTTCACCGCACCGGTCAGGTAGTCGAGCTGGTTGTAGCCGTCGATGTGATTCTTGTACGTCCGGCCGTTGATCGCCGCCCCTTTGAGCAGCTGTTGTTTGACGTCGGCGTTGCCGGCGATCGCGGCGAACGTCGGCAGCCAATCCTCGTGCGCCACGATGCCGTTGAGCGTCGTGCCCGCAGGGAAGTGGCCCGGCCAGCGGATGAATGCAGGCACGCGGTACGCGCCTTCCCAGTTCGAGTTCTTTTCGCTGCGGAATGGTGTCGTGCCGGCGTCGGGCCAGGTGTTGTAGTGCGGGCCGTTGTCGGTGGAATACATCACGACCGTGTCGGCGGCGATGCCGAGGTCATCGACGGCTTTGAGCAGTTCGCCGACCTGCATGTCGTGCTCGACCATGCCGTCGCTGTATTCGTCCTGCCCCGAGATACCGCGATGCTCAGCCTTCACGTGCGTTCTAAAGTGCATACGCGTGCCGTTCCACCAGACGAAGAACGGCTTGCCCGCCTTGACCTGGCGCGTGATGAAATCCTTCGCGGCAGCGACGGTCTCGCCGTCGATCGTCTCCATCCGCTTCTTCGTCAGCGGACCGGTGTCTTCGATGCGCTGGCCGCCCTTACCGTCCGCCCATGTATGCAGCACACCGCGCGGGCCGAACTTTTTGCGGAATTCGGGGTTCTTCGGGTAGTCGAGGTTTTCCGGTTCCTCTTCGGCGTTGAGATGGTAAAGATTGCCGAGGAATTCATCGAACCCGTGCATCGTCGGCAGAAATTCGTCGCGATCACCCTGATGGTTTTTGCCGAACTGGCCGGTCGCGTAACCCTGACCTTTCAACACCGTGGCCATCGTCACGTCGCTCTTTTGCCAACCTTGCGGTGCGCCAGGCAGGCCTACCTTAGTCATGCCGGAACGCACCGGGACCGATCCGCCGATGAACGCGGCGCGGCCGGCGGTGCAGCTCTGCTGCGCGTAATAATCGGTGAAGGCGACGCCTTCGTTCGCAACGCGATCGATGTTCGGGGTCCGGTAACCCATCATGCCGCGGTTGTTGTGGCTGATGTTCCAGGTGCCGATGTCGTCGCCCCAGATGACGAGGATATTCGGCTTGTCTGCCGCGAACGTGGGCGCCGTCGCGATCAGCAACAGCGTTGCGGCACTGAGCCAGTTTGTTATTCGGTGCCAGGTCGTTGTGGTCATGCGGGTCTCCGAGTCGATCATCAGCGAAGGTGCGTGTTGTGTTGCGAAGTCCGGCGCGGCGGGTGCGCAAACGCGGCCGCGAGTTGACCACGGACGGGGCTCACTTGGCAACGCCGCCCCGCGCGTCGCCTGTTAGCATCCACGCAGCGTTGATCGATCTGAAACTCGCACAGGTTGGAGGCATACATGCGCAAGCTGCTGACGGTCGCTGCAACTGCATTTGCGAGCATGGCAGGCTGGGCGCACGCCGAACTCATCGGCGAGGTCGACACTGTCTTCAAATGGCTGGGTCCCGATCACAAGATCGTCGTCGATGCGTACGACGATCCGAAGGTCCACGGCGTGACGTGCTATCTGTCGCGCGCGAAGACCGGCGGCATGAAGGGTGCGGTGGGCGTCGCCGAGGATCTGGCCGAGGCGTCGATCGCGTGCCGGCAGGTCGGTGCCATTTCGTTCGAGAAACCGCTGCCCGTGCAGGAAGAGATGTTCAGCGAGCGGATCTCGCTCGTGTTCAAGAAGCTGCGCGTCGTGCGGATGGTCGACGCGAAGCGCAATACGCTCGTATATCTGACGTACTCGGACAGGGTGATCGAGGGCTCGCCGCAAAACAGCATCAGCGGCGTGGCGGTCGATCATACGACGCCGATCCCGTTGCAGTGACATCGTGGCAGCGCAATTGCCAGGCCGCGGCAAGCGTGAAACGATGCGCGGCCGATTGGATTGCGCAGCGTTCCTGGCGCGATAGCACGGGGCGCATTAGAAGAACAGAAGGAGGTGACCGATGAAATTGATCAAGCGCGCGTGGACACCGCGGGCCGCATTCGTTGTGGCGCTGACTGCAGGCGCGGTTTCTTTGTCCGGGTGTTCCAAGGCGGACGAAAACGTCGCGGCGGCTGCGCCTGCGACGCCGGCTGCACCCACGACAGAAGCCCCAACGGCGGCGGCGCAACCTGCCGAAGTCGGAACCTCGATCACCGCACCGATGCTGCCACCGAGCGCGCCGCCGCCACCGCCGTCCGCGGACGCGGCATCCTGGACGCCGGACGCGCTCGACGAACTGCTTGCGCCGATTGCGTTGTATCCGGAGCCGGTTCTGGCGCAGGTGCTCGCCGCATCAACGAATTCGCAGGAAGTGCTCGATGCCGGCAACTGGCTGATCGACAACGAGACGTTGAAGGGCGACGCGTTGACGAAAGCCGCGGCGGCGCAAGGGTTCTCTCCGGCCGTGCAGGCGCTGGTCCAGTTTCCGACGGTCGTCGACATGATGTGTCGTGAACTCGACTGGACGAAACAACTGGGCGCGGCGTTCGCGGCGGATCAGGGCGCGGTGCTCGCGTCGGTGCAACGATTGCGGGCCCAGGCGGCCGAAGTGGGCAACCTGAAGTCGTCGCCTGAGATGTCGGTCGAGAAGTCGGTGCAGGAAGGCAAGACCATCATCGAGATCAAGCCGGCCGATCCGCAGGTCGTCTATGTGCCGCAGTACAACCCGACGACGGTCTATGCCGCAGCGCCGGCGACGACCACGACAACCACGACGACGACGGACCCCAACAGTTCCGGACTGACGAAGAACGAAGCGGTGATGGGCGGCCTGCTCGCGTTCGGCGCCGGCATTCTCGTTGCGAATGTGTTCGATGATGACGATAACGACCACTACGGCTACGGCTATCCGAACTACGGGTACGGCGGCGTGTACTACGGCGGACGCCCGTACTATCCGGGTAACACGTTCGTCTACGCGCCTCGATACCCCGGTTATCGACCGGCCGGCGGTTACCGGCCGCCGGGCAACTACGGCAACAACTACAACAACATCCACAACACGAACGTCAACATCAACGCGAACAACAACTACTACAACCGCTTCGATAAGAACCAGAACCGTGTGTCGAACTATCAGCCGAAATCGCCGGTGGCCGGAAACCGGGCCGCGGCGGGTGGCGGTTACAAAGGCGCCAACGCGCCGCGCGATACCGCGGCGTCAGCGGGCACGAAGATCGGTCAGCAGGCCGGCGCTGGCGGCGCATACAAAGGCGGCAACGGCGGCGCATACAAAGGTGCCAACGGCGGCGCCTATAAAGGTGGCAGCGGCGCATACAAGGGCGCGACGCAGAACCGGCAAGCGTCAACGGGCGCGCGGCGCGACACAGCGCTTGCGGGCCAACGACCGACCGGAGGGGCGGATCGAGGCTATCCGAAAGCATCGGGCAGCCGGCCGGACAAATCGAGCGCGAACTCGAATCGGGGAGGCGGTGCGTTCGCAGGCGCCGGCGCCAACCAGGGCGGCCGCGACCGCGCGGCGAGCGAGCGCGGCCGCAGCAGCATGGCGTCCGCGCCGCGACCGTCCGCGCAACGCGCGGGCGGTGGTGGTGGCGGTAAGCGAGGAGGCCGGTGATGCACAAGCTCAATCAATCCATTGCGCGCGCGAACGCTGTCGTGCGTTGTGCCCTCCAGTTCGGTGTCATCGCGTTCGTCGCGACTCTCGCTGTCAACGCGAGTGCCGCCGCCGGACCGCAGACCTACCCGACCGCGACCGCCGCAGCCGATGCGCTGATCGCCGCGGCGCGGACCGAAGGCGGCGGTGCGAAGTCTGCGTTGCTCGCAGTGCTCGGCGACGACGCCGCGCCGCTCGTTTCGTCCGGCGACGATGTCGCCGACCAGACAGGACTCGCGCAGTTCCTGGAGCAGTACGACACCGACCACAACCTCGCCGCCGACGGCGATGCCAAGTTCACGCTCGAGGTTGGCGAGGACTTCTGGCCGGTCCCGATCCCGATCGTCAAGGTCGGTGAGCAGTGGACATTCGACATCGACGCCGCGATCGACGAGATCGTATATCGGCGCATCGGGCGCAATGAACTCGGCGCGATGGAAGCGTTGCGGGGGCTGGTCGAAGCGCAGGCCGACTACGCAGCCGAGAGCCGCGACGGCGTACCTGCGGGTACTTACGCGCAGAAACTCGTCAGCGACAAAGGCAAACGCAACGGCCTCTATTGGCCGGCGCAAGAGGGTGAGCGGGCGAGCCCGGTCGGCCCGTTCATCGCGGAGGCCGTGGCCGAGGGTTACGGCAAGGTCAAGGGCACCAAGGAAAATCCGCGGCCCTATCACGGGTACATCTATCGCCTGTTGACGGCGCAAGGGCCGGCGGCGCCGGGCGGCGCAAAGAACTATCTGAAGGATGGTGTGCTCAGCGGCGGTTTTGCGGTGCTCGCGTATCCCGTCGAGTACGAAGTGAGCGGTGTTGCGTCGTTCATCATCAGCAACGATGGCGTGCTGTATCAGAAGGACCTGGGTGAAAAGACCGCCGAAGGCGCCGCGAAGATCGTCGAGTTCAATCCGGACACGAGCTGGACCAAAGTCGACTGACGCGCGAACCCGGCCGCGATCCCGTCAACGCGCACGCGCGGCGACCGTGGGTCGCCTCGGCCGGCGACTCGCGCGCGCATTCGGGCGCGCACCGTTGATGTTGCAGGTCGGGCTTGGCGCGGTGGCGCTGGTCATGGTCTGGCTCGCGCTGAACTGGACCTATCAGGTCATCCGCAAACCGACCGAGTTGTTTTTCCCGGTCAGCAGCGCGCTGTACAAATCACCGAACAAAACGTGGCAGATCTACGCGCCGATATTTCGCGCGCACGCGACGCGCACGATCGCCCCGGAGTTCCTCGCCGCGCTCGCGCAGGTTGAAGGGTCCGGCAATCCGATCGTGCGGACTTACTGGCGCTGGTCCATGACGTCGAATCCGTTCGACGTATTTCGCCCGGCGTCGAGCGCCGTCGGGATGTATCAGATCACCGATGCGACGTTCGCCGACGCGAAGCGGTATTGCGTCCACGACCACGTGGTTGTCGAGACGGGTCCGTGGTACGCGTGGCGAACCTGCTGGTTCAACAGCCTCTACCTGCGCGTGGTGCCGAGTCACGCGGTCGAACTCGCGTCTGCGTATCTCGATCGGCGCGTCGCGGGCACGCTCGCACGGCATCGAATCACCGCGGCCACACGAACCCAGAAGCGCAACCTCGCCGCGGTCATCCATCTGTGCGGGGCGGGGGCCGGCGACGCCTACGCCCGGCGCGGTTTGCGCCTGACGGCCCGGCAGAGGTGCGGCGACCACGACGTCGCAAGCTACATCAAGCGCGTCGACGCGATGCAACGCGTCTTCGCAGGGCTCGCGGCACGGTCACACAACTGAGAGGATAAGGGGGAGAAATCGGGGCGTAAGGGGTCAGACCCCTCTCGTTGGAGAAATCAAGTGAGGTCGACGCAATGAGAGTCAACCGATGAGCATCGATCGCGCCCATCGTCGCGTGATCTTCGCGTCGTCGCTCGGCACGGTGTTCGAGTGGTTCGACTTTTATCTGTACGGTACGTTGGCGGTGTTCTTCGGAACGTTGTTCTTTCCGCCGGGCAACGATACGGCCGCGTTTCTCGCGAGCCTCGCGACGTTTGGAGCGGGCTTCGCGGTGCGTCCGCTCGGTGCGCTCGTGTTCGGTCGTCTGGGCGATCTGATCGGTCGTAAGCATACGTTCCTGATCACGATCGTCGTCATGGGCCTGGCAACCGCGCTCGTCGGCGTATTGCCAACGTACGCGCAGGTCGGCATCTGGGCGCCGGTGTTGCTCGTGACGTTGCGGCTCGCGCAGGGGCTCGCGCTCGGTGGTGAATATGGTGGTGCCGCAACCTATGTGGCGGAACACGCGCCACCCGGTCGACGCGGCTACTACACGAGCTGGATTCAAACCACGGCGACGCTTGGCTTCTTCCTGTCGCTCGCGGTGATCCTGTTGTGTCGGTGGGGCTTCGGCGAAGAGGCATTCCGTGCGTGGGGTTGGCGCGTGCCGTTTCTCGTTTCGGTGATCCTGCTCGGGATTTCGGTGTACATCCGTTTGAAGCTTGCGGAGTCGCCGCTGTTCCTCGAAATGAAGGCGCAAGGCACGCAGTCGCGCGCACCGCTGACGGAGAGCTTCGGCCAATGGCGCAACCTGAAAATCGTGCTGCTCGCGCTGTTCGGCGCAACGTGCGGCCAGGGCGTGGTGTGGTACACGGGCCAGTTCTATGCGCTGTTCTTTCTGCAGAACACGCTGAAGGTCGACTTCGGGCTGTCGTATATCCTGATTGGAACCGCGTTGCTGATCGGTACGCCGCTGTTCGTCGTATTCGGAAAGCTGTCGGACCGCATCGGGCGCAAACGCATCATCATCGCGGGCTGTGTACTCGCGATGCTGACGCTGTTCCCGATTTTCCGCGGCCTCACGCACTTCGCGAATCCGGCGCTCGCGGAATTCGAGCAGCGCGCGGCCATCGATGTCGCGGCGCACGATTGTCACTTCAACATTTTCGCGAAGCCGTCGACGCCATGCGATCGCGCGCGGGATTTCCTGACGAAGGCGGGCTTGAGTTACGAGTCGTCGCCGTTCAATGGCACCGACGACGTCGTCACAACGATTGGCGGCGAACGATTGCGCGGCTTCGACGAAGCGGCATTTCGCGCCGCGCTGCAACGCAGCGGCTATCCGACTGCGGCGGATCCGGCGCGCGTGAACGCGCCGATGACGGTGTTGTTGCTGGTGATACTGATGGTCTACGTGACGATGGTGTACGGACCTATCGCTGCGTTCCTCGTCGAGTTGTTCCCGACGCGCATTCGCTATTCGTCGATGAGCCTGCCGTATCACATCGGCAACGGCTGGTTCGGCGGATTCCTGCCGTTCATCGCGGCGGCGCTGGTCGTGAAGTCGGGCAACATCTACTATGGCTTGTGGTATCCGATCGTGGTCGCCGCGATGACCGTCGTCGTCGGCGGTTTATTCATCGATGATCGGCGCGACGTTGATCTGCGTTCTGGTGTCTAAACCAACTACGTATAGCTCAGCGCCGAAATCACCCGCAGACTTTGAGTAATTTCGAATACCAATCGATGAGGTCGGCTGTGTTTCCAACAGCCCGATCGAGGGGAGATCTCGTGAGAATGACCAGAACCGTGATGCAGGCGCTTGCCATTGTGATCGCTACCGGCATTGCCGCCACCGTCTACGCCGCCGGGAGTGGCCACTTCGATCCGAAGGGCAAACCGCCGTCGAGCTTCACGAAGGAAGTGCTGCGACAGGCCGGAACCACGCTGCCGTTTGCCGACAAACAGGACTTCGACGAGCAGAAGAAGGGATTCATCGCGCCGGCCGAGGATACCAGGATCATGGCCGACGCCGGCCATGTCGCGTGGGATATGGAGCGCTTCAAGTTCCTGAACGGGAGCGACGGATTCGACAGCGTCGACCCGTCGCTGCACCGCATCTCCATGCTGAACATGAACTACGGGTTGTACGAGGTGGTTCCCGGCATCTACCAGGTGCGCGGCTTCGATCTCGCCGACATCTCGTTCGTGCGCGGCAAGACCGGCTGGATTGTCATCGATCCGCTGACGACGGCGGAACCGGCTCGGGCCGCTTTGAAACTGTTCCAGAAGCACGTCGGGAAGGGCTTGCCTGTGACGGCGGTGATCTATTCGCACTCGCACGGCGATCACTGGGGCGGCGTGCGCGGCGTTGTGGACGAAGCGGATGTGCGCGCAGGCAAGGTGGCCATCATTGCGCCGCGCGCGTTCATGCAGCACACGATCTCCGAGAACGTGTACGCCGGCAACGCGATGAACCGGCGCTTGTTCTATCAATACGGCCTGCTATTGCCCGCGAGCCCTTATGGATACGTTGGCCAAGGTCTCGGCCAGGGCGTGTCGGCCGGCGCGATAGGTCTGATCGCGCCGACGAAGGTGGTTGAACAAGCCATTGAGAAGTTCGAAGTCGACGGTCTCGAAATGGTGTTCCAGAACACGCCCGGCACCGAAGCGCCTTCGGAGATGAACACCTACATCCCCTCAATGAAAGCGTTGTGGATGGCCGAGAACGTCACCGCGACGCTGCACAATATCTACACGCTGCGCGGCGCGCCGGTGCGCGATCCGCTCAACTGGTCGAAGTACATCGCCGAAGCGCTTTACCTGTATGGACAGGAGGCCGACGTCATGTTCGCCTCACACCATTGGCCGCGTTGGGGCAACGCCCGAATCCAGGAAGTGCTGCGCGGCCAGCGCGACCTCTACGCCAACATGAACAATCAGGTGCTGCACCTCGCCAACCAGGGCGTGACGATCAACGAAATCCAGAACGTGTACAAACTTCCGGCGAGCATGCAGGACCAGTGGTATCTGCGCGGTTATCACGGCTCGGCGCAACACAACAGCCGCGGCGTGATCCAGCGTTACCTCGGTTTCTGGGATGCGAACCCGACGAATCTCATTCCGCTATCGCCGGCCGACTCCGCCCCTCTGTACGTCGAGATGATGGGCGGCGCCGAAAAGATCATCGCCAAAGGCAAGCAACTGAGCGATCAAGGCAAGTACCTGGAGGCGTCGGAGATCCTGAACAAACTCGTCTATGCGCAGCCACAGAATCAAACGGGGAAGGACCTGCTGGCGGATGTCTTCGAACAGATCGGCTATCAGCAGGAAAATCCGGGCTTGCGCAACAGCTTCCTGGCGGCGGCGTACGAGTTGCGGTCGGGAATTCCCGCCAGCGAGGCCCTTGATGGGAACAGCCCCGACGTGATCCGTGCGATGTCGACGGAGTTGTTCCTGAACTTCCTCGGCATCCGTATGGATAGCGTCAAGGCCGAAGGCATGCGCTTCACGATTAATCTGATCACGCCCGACAACGGTGAGAAGTTCATCATCGAGATGGAGAACGCAACGCTGACGAACATCCAGGGTTTTGTTGCCGACAAGCCCGACCTGACGCTGACCATCAATCGCACCGACCTCGAGAAGACGATGATGGGCGCCAAGTCGCTCGAAGCGCAGATTGCCGACGGTACGGCCAAGGCCGTGGGTGATCTTGGAGTGATCAAACAACTCGCATCGACGATGGTCGACTTCGACCCGCGCTTCCCGATCATGCCGGGCACGAAGCTTCGAGGCACCGAGCCGCCGAAGACGGATCCGTTCTCGGCAACTGTGGGTGATGTGTCGGCGGAGTAGCTCGGGTCGGTACGATGACGGCGGTGCTCCTGCGCACCGAGGCGCATCCATCGCCGTCATTTTGTTGAAGGATGAAATTCATCGCGCGGTTCAGTTGAATCACGAGTTCATCGCTTTCGGCCATGCGCAATTTTGATGGCGTTGCCGCAGACTGCGCTTGCGCTGGTAGCTTCTCGCATACACAAGTAGACTGCGCGCCGCCCTAATTTGAGATACCCGTATGCGATCGTGCACATCCACCGCCCGGCGGATTTTTGATTTGGTCGTTGTTGTCGCGGTGCTGGCGTTCGCGGGCAAAAGCTTCGCCGCGTCCGACGCTGCCGACCTCGCGCGCGCCGCGCAGAATCCGGTCGCTGATATCGTCAGTCTGCCGTTTCAGAGCAATACCAATTTCAATTTTGGTCCCGAGGAAGAGACGCAGAACGTACTCAACGTCCAGCCGGTGTGGCCAATCAGCATCAGCGACGATGCCAATCTCATCACTCGCACAATCGTTCCGATCATCTCGCAGCCCGAACTCTTTGCCGGCGGCGATCGAGAAAATGGCATCGGCGACGTTCAGTTCACCGCGTTTTATTCACCCAAAAAGCCGACGTCCGATGGCTTGATCTGGGGTGCGGGTCCGGTGCTCGTGATGGATACGGCAACCGACGACGTGCTCGGATCCGGCAAATGGTCCGCGGGCCCTTCGGTAGTCGTGTTGAAAATGACGGGCGCGTGGGTAATCGGCGGCCTCTTCCAGAACGTCTGGGATTTCGCGGGCGACGACAATCGCGCGGGCGTCAATCAGTTCCTGATGCAGCCGTTCATCAACTACAACTTCCCGGACAAGCCGGGTCGTTTTCTGAGCTTCTCGCCGGTCGTTACCGCCGATTGGAAGGCCAGCAACAAAAACACCTGGACCGTCCCGCTCGGCGGCTCGATCGGTCAGATCATTCGCTGGGGCAAACAGCCCATCAACCTTTCCGCCGGCGCCTTCTACAACGTCGAAAAACCGGAGTTCGGTGCTGACTGGACGCTACGTTTACAGGCGACCTTCATGTTTCCGAAGGGTCGCTAACGACTAAACGACCCCGAGGCCGCGCTGCAGCGCTGTCATCGAGTCGCGTACGAACGCTTTGGACACCGGCGCCGCCTCGACCATCATGAAGGCGTGCGGCGCACCGGGATAGATGTGCATCTCGGTCGCGACGCCGGCACGAATCAAGCGGCGCGCGTAGTCGAGGTTCTCCTCGAGAAAGAGATCAAGCGCGCCGCACGCGACAAATGTCGGCGGCAACCGCGACAGGTCTGCCATGCGCGCCGGCGCGGCGTACGGAGAGATGTCCGCACCACCCGGGGCGCGCCCGAGCAGCGCCGTCCAGCCGAACACGTTCGCGTCGCGTGTCCAGACGAATTCACCGAGGTGCGGTGAGGCGTCCGACTGCGTCGTTGTGCGATCGTCGAGCATCGGAAAGACCAGATGCTGGAACGCGACCGCATACTGCGCGCGATCGCGCGCAAGCAGCACGGTCGCGGCAGCAAGACCGCCGCCGGCGCTTTCACCCGTGACGGCGATGCGTCCCCGATCGACGCCGAGCTCGGGCGCCTGTGCGTGCATCCACGCGAGCGCCGCGTAACAGTCTTCGACCGGGCCTGGATGTGGCGTCTCTGGCGCAAGCCGATAGTCGACCGAGACCACCGTCGCGCCGAACTGGGCCGCATAGGCAGCATCGGTCAGCACATTCATGTCGGCCGTACCCATGATGTAGCCGCCGCTGTGAATGTGCAGGATGCCCGGCCGTGAAGTCCCGGAGGCTTTTGGCCGCGTGACGATGATGCGCACGTCGGGCGCACCTTTTGGGCCGGTAATGCGCCGTTCGCTGACGTGGACGCTGGCGGGAGGCGGCGTGGCGGGGCGCATCGCCTGCATCATCGCGCGCGTCGCCGCGAGCGTCTCGCGGCTGAATTGGAATGCAGGCATTTGTTCGATCATCGGCAACAGGTCGGGATCGACAAGATGTTTCGACGTCATGGTGTAGCTCGGCTCGCGGTGCGGATATCGCAGGATAGCGGAAACATCCGCTCCCCGGGACCCGCCGCCGCATTCGGTCGACAGCGTTTTGCAACGCCTGGCACGTTCTGCTCGCTCTGCAACGCCTGGCACGTTCTGCTCGTTCTGCAACGCCTGGCACCGTTACGGCGTGGCACCGTTACGGCGTTCTGCAACAAATGCAATGCTGCCACCTTCCCTGACGAATCCTTACAGTCGTTCGAGGTATGCTCCCCGTGGGAGAAACTCGAAGGCAAATCATGGGCAGCACGGCAGCACGCGTTCTTGCGGAAGGCATCTACTTTGGAGAGGGGCCGCGCTGGCACAACGGGCGACTCTGGTTCAGTGACTTCTACGAATACGCCGTGAAGTCGGTGTCGCTCGCCGGCGACGTGCACATCGAGTTCACGATCGACGACCGCCCGTCCGGCCTCGGCTGGATGCCGGATGGATCATTGCTCGTCGTGTCGATGACGATGCGCCACGTGTTACGCCGCAGCGTCGCCGGCAAGATTTCGACGCACGCGGATCTGTCGGGCATCGCGACGTTTCATTGCAACGACATGGTCGTCGACTCGAAAGGCCGCGCGTACGTCGGCAATTTTGGTTTTGATCTCGACGCGGAAATGGGCGCGCGCGGCGCG
>CAYUMA010000713.1:0-1615 GCA_964445675.1 uncultured Pseudomonadales bacterium
GGCGCACTGCTCGGCAACGATACGAGCACCAAAGGCCTGGCCGAGGTGATCCACGCCCGTACCGCCGGCAATCCGTTCTTCACCGAAGAGGTTGTGCGGAACCTGATCGAGACGCGGAAGCTGCAAGGCACCAAAGGCGCCTACAAACTGGTCACGCCGGTGGACAAGCGCGAAGTACCCGCCACCGTGCACGCGCTGCTCGCCGCGCGCATCGATCGGCTGACGGAACGCGAGAAGGACGTGCTGCAGACCGCGGCGGTGATCGGCCGCGAGTTCGACGAGCCGACGCTGGCGGCAGTCGTCGAACAGGAAGCGCCGCAACTGCGCGAAGCGCTGCAGAAGCTGAAAGATACCGAGTTCGTTTACGAGCAGTCGTTGTATCCCGTGGCGGAATACGCGTTCAAACACCCGCTGACGCAGGAAGTGGCGCTCGCCTCACAGCTGCAGGAGAAACGCCGCAAGCTGCATGCCGCCGTGGCGCGTGTGATTGAGGCGGCGCATGTAGATGACCTCGATGATCAGTCGGCGCTATTGGCGCACCACTGGGAACAGGCTGCCGATGCCGAGCAGGCCGTGCACTGGCATCGCCGCGCCGCCGAGTGGGCCGGTGCCAACGATCCGGTTGAGGGGCTACGGCACTGGCACAAGGTACGCGAGCTGGGCGCTGCGCTCACCGATCGAGCGTCGAAGGAGTCGCGGCTGCGCGCCTGCCGCGCGATTCTGACCGGCGGCTGGCGCTTCGGCATGAGCGACGACGACGTGCGCCGCTGTATGGACGACACCCACGCGCTCGCGGACGAGCTGGGAGACTCCGCCGCCATGGCCGTCGCACTCACCGGCGTTGCGACCCAACGAGGCGTGCGCGGTGACGTGACCGGAGCCATCGAACTCGCAACGCAAGCGCAGGGCATGCTCAACGATCGCATGACGCTCGACGAGATCATGGCGGTTCAAGGTCGAGCGTATTGGTCCCTGATGGGCGGTCGGCTTCCGCTCGCGCTCGACAATTTCCAACGCATCTCCACTCTCAGTGGCGACGATCCCCGGATCGGCCGTGGGCTGACGGGCTTCAGCCCGCTGATCTGGGCCGAGCATTTAATCGGATGCGCCCTTTCGCAAGCCGGTCGCCTCGACGAGTGCTGGTCGCGTGCGGACCGCGCCATCCGCCTCGCACGCGAACTACCCGGAGCACAGGAAAATCTCGGGTGGGCTCTCGGATCACTCAGCCTGCACGCTTACCTCGCCCGTGGCACGTCCCGAGTTCCGGTCCCGGATCTGCGCCGGGCGTGCGTGGAGGGTGCGGAACTCGCCGAGGTGGTTGGCACCGGGTACCAGACCAGCTTCGCGTCGTTCACCCTCGCAATCGCCCATTTTCTGAACGCCGACTACGCCGCCAGCGAAGAACTCTTCACCGAAACGCTGACGCTCGCGCGTACCGCGGGAACAGGACTCGAATGGCAGAGCTTCTACCTCGCGGTATTCGCGGACTCATGCCTCGCTCGCGGCGATGTGGAGGCGGCGATCGGCAAAGCGCGCGAAGGTATCGAGTTCGCGGATGCCGGCGGCATGTGGTTTCAGGCTGCGCTGACGCGCGCCGCACTCGTCGATGCGCTCG
>CAYUMA010000714.1:0-2074 GCA_964445675.1 uncultured Pseudomonadales bacterium
AGAGGCCCTGAACCGGCCAGGATAGCAAACGACTCCAGCCACGCGCGCCATGCTCCGGACCAGGCGCCACCTCGGGCATCCCGGCGCAGTCGTGTGCTCTGGATGGTGCTCCAGAGCAGCGAGCGAACTTGGCGGCGCCGCGAGCCCGAGCGCGTCGTGCTGCATCGCGTGTTGCTCGCCAACCTCGAGACTTTCATTGCCCGCGCCCACGCCCACCGATCCGGTCGCGGTCTTCCGCGCTTCGTGGAGCGCGAGCTCTACCGCTACCTCGAGTGCGGCGTCTTGGCCTTCGGTTTCGCGCGCGTGCACTGCTCGGGCTGTGGCCGGGACGACCTGGTCGCATTCTCGTGCAAGGGTCGCGGCTTCTGCCCCTCCTGCTCTGCGCGGCGCATGTCCGACACTGCCGCGCATCTCGTCGACGAGGTTTTGCCCGATGTTCCCGTGCGCCAGTGGGTGCTGTCGTTCCCATTTCGCATTCGCTACCTGCTGGCCTACGACCCAAAACTCTGCTGCGCGGTGCGGCGCATCTTCGTGCGCGGCGTGCTGGGTTTTCTCGAGCGTCGAGCACGAGAGCAAGGCCACAGCGGCGCGCGCTCAGGCGCGGTGGTGTTCGTGCAGCGCTTTGGAAGTGCGTTAAATCTGAATCTCCATTTCCACGCGCTCGTGATCGACGGCGTGTACAGCTGCGCGAGTCCGTTCTCACGGCCCGTCTTCCACGCCGCGCAGCCGCTCGAGGACGAAGATGTCGCAGAGCTGGTTCGCACGCTCCAGCGGCGCGTGACGCGCCACCTCCGGCGCAAGGGAAAGCTGGCCCGCGAGGCCGGCATCGACGACGATTCCGACTCTGAGCCCGAGCTGCTCGCGCTGATCAGCGCCGCCTCCGTCGAAGGTCGCGCCGCGCTGCCCGCCGAGAAGAGTCCGCCCGCCCTGCGCCTCGGCCAGCGTCGCGAAGTCCGCAAGCCGTTCGTGCCAGGCTCGCTGTGCTCTGACTACGAGGGCTTTTCGCTGCACGCACAGGTGCTCGTGCCCGCCGGACAGCGCGAGCGGCTCGAGCATCTGTGCCGCTACGTCGCTCGCCCGGCCATCGCCAACGAGCGGCTGTCGCTCGCGCCCGATGGTCGTGTGATCTACCGGCTGCGCAGGCACTGGCGCGATGGCACCTCGGCCGTGTCCTTTGACCCGCTGACCTTCATTGAGCGGCTTGCGGCCTTAATCCCACGGCCGCGCGCGCATCAGCACACTTATCATGGTGTCCTCGCGCCCGCGGCGCCCTATCGCGACTTGATCGTGCCGGGACCGCGCAAGGGAACGACGCCGAGCGCGACACCCGCTGACTGCACAGCCGCGCACGGCTCGGACGCGGAGCGCCGCGAGAAGACACGACGCCTGACTTGGGCCGAGCTCTTGCAAAGAGTTTTTGCCATCGACGTGCTCGAGTGCCCGCACTGCGGAGCACGACGCAAGCTGATCGCGATGATCAGCGATGGCGTCGTCGTGCGAAAAATCCTGGACCACCTCGGACTGCCAAGCGAGCCTCCAAGCCTCGCGAGCTCACGCGTCGGCGAAGAACTGGCCTTCGGCGCGTGAGACGAGCACCAGCGGACATCCGCGCGCGCACGCTCCGCGTGCGCGCGAGGCGACGCATTGCCACGCGAGCCAAAGCCTGCCGCTCGAGCGCTGTCGGAGGACACTTCGCGGCACGCCGAGAACGCCTCGACCGGCGAAAACAGCTGCTTCGCGGCCCCCATCCCCCTCCGGAGTGCTACCGTGACGGCATGATCAGGGGCTTGGAAGTCCTATCCGTCGAGGTCAGGCCTCGGGGGCGCTGAGTCGCTGCTTGCGCAAATCTCGAGCGCGCCAATTCATGCGGAGTCGCACGCGCCCAGGATCTGGGGCTGCGGCTCGGAAGCCGAGTGGATTGAGCACTCTGCGCGCATTCAACTCCTCCGTGATCAACGCTACCTCTGAGCGGCTGTGCCCAAGGTTGCGCCTGCTCCCGAGAATGAGCGCTCTGCGCTTGGGATCGCCGAAGTCGTCAACTGGTCGGCTAGACTCGCGGACGTGTCCGCCGCCG
>CAYUMA010000715.1:0-5400 GCA_964445675.1 uncultured Pseudomonadales bacterium
CGATGGCGCTCGATCCGGAGCTGCTGTTCCTCGATGAACCGACCTCCGGGCTCGACCCGGTGAGTTCGGACGAGATCGATGAACTGGTACTCGAACTACAACGCTCGCTCGGCTTGACGCTCGTCTTGGTCACGCACGATGTGGATTCGCTGTGGCGGATTGCCGACCGCGTCGCGCTGCTGGCGAACGGCCGCGTCGCCGTTGCGGGAACGATCGCCGACGTGTCGCATGCCAACCACGCCGCCGCGCGCGAGTTTTTTGGCGGCCGGCGCGGCCGTGCGAGTGCCGAAGCGGCGGCGCAAGCATGACGTCGAAAGCGGGCTACATCCGGACGGGTATTTTTGTCGTGACGCTGACGACGGCACTGATCTTCGGCACGTTGTGGCTCGCCGCGGGCGGTGCGCCCGGCGAGTACGACACGTACGTGACCTACATGACCGAGTCGGTGTCGGGCTTGAGTCCCGATGCGGCGCTGACGTACCGCGGCGTCAACGTCGGCAAGGTCACGGAGGTTGCGATCGATCCACACAATCCCAATCGCGTGCGGTTGCTGCTGCAGGTCAAACACGGCGTGCCGATCAAAAAAGACACGCAGGCCACACTCGCGATGCAGGGCTTGACCGGACTCGCGACGATCGACCTGCTGGGCGGCAGTCCGGGTTCGCCGGTTTTGCTGAAGACCGAAGGCGAGCCCTATCCGGTGATACCGAGCCGTCCGTCATTGCTCGTGCGGCTGGATTCAGTGATCTCCGATCTGCTCGGTAATCTGATCGACATGACGGCCAAGCTGAACCAGGTGCTCGATGAGGACACACAAACCAACTTCCGCAAGACGCTTGCGCACATCGAAGAGATCACGTTTGCACTGTCGAAACATTCGAACCGCTTCGGCTCGATCATCGCCGACGCCGAAGCTACTGTAAAAAACGCGCATGAAGCGAGCGACGCCCTACCCGATCTGATGCGCGACGTCAGTCACTCGACGCAGTCACTCGCAGACATGGCCGATCAGCTGCGCGCCGCGGGCAACACCATCAGCCAGACTGCGTCGACGCTGCAACAAACGGCGGTTACCAGCGGCGCGCACGTGCAGCGCTTCACCGGCGCGACATTACCCGACGTAGCCGCGATGACACAGGACCTGCGCGACGCCGCCGAAAATCTGCGCCGCGTCAGCGAATCGCTCGAGCGTGATCCCAGCGTTCTGGTGTACGGACGCGCGGCACCCGAGCGCGGCCCCGGTGAGTGAACAGGAATCCATGGTTATGTCGAATCGAGGCCGTACCGGACCGCGCACCCTTCCGGGAACCCTGATGCTGCTGTTGGCGCTCGCTGGGCTGCACGGCTGTTCGTTGACCGGTCGCAAGGCGGAACCGGTCGAGACGTATGTGCTCGATGGCGCCGGCGCCTCGACGTCGAGCACGACGTCGAGTACAGCCGCCGCCACCGCCGCGATCCTGAAGATCTCGACGCCGACATCGGTGCCGGAATGCGCGACCGCCCGTATGGCGTACGTCGAACAACCGTACCGCATCGACTACTTCGCGCTGCATGCGTGGGCCGACACGCCGGCGCGCATGTTGAAGCCGTTGTTGACGCGGCAACTGACGCACAGCGGCTTGTTCCACTATGTGTTCGCCGACTCCGCAGGCGTCGAAGAATCGCTGCGCCTGGATTCGAGCATCGTCGAGTTCGCGCAGTGGTTTTCGGAAGACGCGAGCGAGGTTCGCGTGTCGATCCGCTTCGATCTGATCGACGTCGTGCATCGTACGATCGTCGTCAGCCAGACGATTTCGATCACGGAAGCCGCGGCGGAGCGGGAGCCGTACGCGGGCGTCGTCGCGGCGAATCGGGCGGTGCAGCGCGCGCTCGATCAGTTGGTGACGTTACTGCACGATCCGGTGATGGCACTCGACGCGAAGGCATCCGGCAGTTAGGCAGCGTCGCTAAAACGTTTTCTCGAGCGACTGCCCGGAGCCGTGAACGTGCCCTTAGGCGTACCGCACGATTTACTCATCCTGTTCTCGACTTCCGCGGAAAATGAAAGCGATCGTCACCACGGTGCCCACAATCCAGATCACCACTCGCAGCCAGGGAATGAGCTGATAGACCGCGGCGACACTCAAAATCGATGCTTGCCCAGCTCCGCTCATCTGGTTGCCAAACTGGACGACGCTCGCCAGGACCAGCAAAAGTAAAACCGACACGAGAAGGTACAGGGTTGCCAGCGACCACTGCAGGAACCGCGAGAGTCTATGTCCAGCTACATACGACGCAATGATCACGCCAAACGTAATAGTCAGCCACAGTTGAAACTGACCGTTGATGTTCTCCATCACCACGCCAGCTAACTCGATTAACTCCTCGTTGGTGAGAGGTGCGGTCATCTCTGGTAGGCCGGCGGCAGCGAGGTGGCCATACCGTACCTAGAAGTCCGGGGTCACGAGTTGGGTGTTCTGCGAGGACACGATCTTCCACACGCCATCGCGCTTTTCCAAGATGTGCTTCATGCGCGTCCGCACCGGCTTCCTATCCGCCTCTCGGCCCGCGCCGTCCAGCAATCCTGTGTTGTCTTGATCGACGTCAACGATGATGGCATGTTCGCCGATGGCAGTGATTTTCCGGATCCTTGCTGTTACCTGACTCGCACGGAATGGTCCGCGCAGTATCTCGCCCAGGCGCGTCGAGATTTGGGCTTGACCTTCGACGACGGATCCGAAGATGTTCACGAGTTCGCCGTTGGGCCAGTACTCTGCGGCAAACGCCTCCCCATCGCCGCTATTCCATGCCCGCTCGAGATTCGCAACGACCCGATACGCCGGAGAAGCTTCCGGCTCAGCGGCCATGACAGCCGTGTGCAGGAGGGGGCAGGCCACAAGTAGAAGCAATGCTCTCGAACGCGTCACGCAGCCGCCTGGGGATCCAATTGCTACGCAGTCTACGCGTAGGCATGTGCGGCCACCAAACGGCCAGCATCAGCCGCGCGACAGACAGGCGGCAAATTTGCGTATGCAAATCTGATGACTGTCTGGGGCGTCGGCTGCATGCAGTGGTTACGCGGCACCTAGCTCGCCTTCTTCAGCTCTTCGCGGATGATCCTGCGAAGCTTCTTCTCAAGTGACTGCCCAGAGCCGCGAACGTGCTCAAGGAGCACGTCATTCATCAGTGTTTGATAGTTGCCGCCGCCAGCGTCCAGGACGATCCCTTTGAAATGCTCGATAATCTCGGGATCCAGGCGAATCGTGATTCTCACCTTCCCTGAGTCAGGACGAACTACCGCCCCGCGCCTACCTTTGCTGAAGTCATCAGTCATGTTCGATTCCCTTGAAGTATTGCCTAGTCTGAGTCCGCGTCGCACGGCGGGCGCTGATGATCCGGATCCTGCCACCCGTCCGAATGGTGTAAACAACGAGCAGGACCTTCAGTTGCGGCCCCATTCCGAGCGTCTTGAAGCGAACTTCGACGTGATCACGATCCTCGATCGACAACGCGCTCTCGTCCTCAAGAGCGATAGCTGCGTCTGCAAAATCGACGTCGTGTTTGCGTCGATTCTCTCTCGCTTTGTCCGGGTCCCATTCAACACGTATTGATATAGCGTATGCACGACGTATGTACGTGTCAATATGAGGCCAACGCAGGTACCTCGAACCCGTCAGGGCCCGAAGACTGTTCCATGCGGCACAGCGTCTCCAGTCGCACCGTGCGGCCATTCGACCCGGTCAAAGCTGAAGCCAGCACGATCAGCACCCTCCTCCCGAAAAGCGTCATCAAGCGTAAGTCGGCCCGTTCCCGGATCGATGTTAACCATCCAAATTCGATGCTCACCCCTCGCGTCGTTTACAACAACGAGTCGCCGGCCGTCGGTCGCCAGCCAGTGAGGGTACTGTCTTTCGTCGAACTGGAGAGTCGAAGCCTCGCGAAGGTCGGCAGGGTCACGTACATCAAGGGAGAACACCTGCTTCGTATCCGTGTGCGCCTGAACCCAGTAATTGCCGACTACGACTGGGACCCAGCAACCTGGGGACGACGCATCATGCGCCAACACCAACGATGGCTCGTCGGTCTCCAAGCCGGCGACCCTATAGACCCTGCAAGAGATCGTACCGACAAGAACGGTACGGCCATCGTTCAACAGTCTGGGTTCATGAGGGCCGTCGGCCGATTTCAGCTTGAGCGTCTTTATCAGCGCGAGGTCGGAAAGGCGCCGAATCTGAACCTGGCTTCCGGTGTGATCGTGCTCGATGGTTGCGCGGTTGTCGGTCCAGGGCGGGAATCCCATGTACGTCAGCCCAACGACAACACGATCGAGCGCCGGCACGACCGCAAGGCTGTACGGTCTGAGCGTACCGGCTTCCGCGCTTGGGTCAGCAGCTGACACGGACCTGACGACCTGACCAAGTTCGTCGAGTTCTGCGAGGCCGCCAGGCACCTCGTTCCGGTCTCCATGGCCCTGAAACGTAACAACTACGTTGCCGCTTGGAAGGCGCGCAAAGCTATGTGGAAAGCTGAGGCCACCAACTGAGCCGAATCGCGCAGTGACCCGGGGCTGGAGCGGGTCGCGCAGATCAAAGACGAACGTGCGGTTTGCCGCAAATCCGTTGGCGAACAACGTCCCGGTCGGACCGAACTCATGCTCAGTGTGATGCGGCCACAGACTCTTCTCGTCGACAGGTACCGTCGCCAGAACCTTTCCGTAGCGATCCGGTGCGGGTCTGACATCGAGAACCGCCAGGAAGTCACTGTCCTCCCGGTCAGCATCTCCGGCCCACACGAAAACGTGGTCGCCAACCGACGGGCTTTGCGCAAGCACGCCATGATTGCAGAGTGCCACCACTGCAATAGCAAGTAGACGTTTCCAATGTTGGATCATCGGGTTCAAAGCCTTCTGCGTGCCGTCATGTGCCACCTAACGAGATTGTAGGAAAAGTGGGTGCGGAAGAATCGCGCCAAAAAAAGCACCGGCGAAAACGCGAACGACAGTTCGATTCTGAGGCATTTGGCTAGCTCATTTACCATTTCATTCAACTCTCGTGCGTGTCGTCCATGCGCCCAAGGGGGGTCGTTGGGTTTTCCTACAGTCTCAACGTTTGAGTTAAGAGGCAGGCGCATCAGGGCATGTCCGCTTGAACGAATTGTTAGGCCGAGTTTGCTGATTTCCACAGCGGTCCGGCAGCAGTGAGCAACACAATAATGTTGAAAACCGCATTCGATGGAACACCGGCCGAGATTGAACCAGCTGAATCCAGAACAAACCATGCAACAAGACCTGCAACAACTGCGCGTCTTGTTTGCTCAGGCGCTACGTCGTAAACCCAGTACCTTAGACCGAGAATCATGACGCCCCAACCGAGCAGGAATCCCCCGGTGAGCGCGGAAAGGAATCTCATTGCACCTTCTGAA
>CAYUMA010000716.1:0-2942 GCA_964445675.1 uncultured Pseudomonadales bacterium
ACTCGGTCACGTCCCGGGTGGTGAACGCGTTGACGTTGCGCGCGCCGTACGGTCCGTCGGAGTGGTCCGACTACATCGACGAAAGCGAGACCGAGCTGCGCTTCGAATACGATGCGCGGCAATTGACGCTGCCGGAGATCCTGCACGTCGTGTCAAATGATCGCGATGCGACGCGGCGCGCCGGTGCGCTGGCTGCGTTCAGTACGGGGTTGACCGCGCAGCGTTTCGACAAGTTGATGGCGCGCTCGTTGAACGTTGTGCTCGGCGCCAAAGCGGTCGAAGACCGCGAGCGCGGCTACACGAACCCCATGAGTTTCGCGAACATCAGCAACCGCGTTGACGACGCGACCGTCGAGGCGCTGCACGCAGCCGTCGCCGAATTCGGGGCCGTGCAAGGGCGGCGTTATTACCGCTTGCTCGCCGCGCATCTCGGCAAGTCCACGTTGCGCTGGTCGGATCGCAACGCGCCGCTGCCGTATACATCGGACCGGATCGTGCCGTGGACGGAATGCGTCGATACCGTGCTCTCCGCGTACGCATCGTTCAGCCCGACGCTGCGCGATCTGATCGCGAAAATGCTCGATCGCAAATGGGTCGACGCTCCACCGTATGTCGGCAAAACCGGCGGCGCGTTCAACTACGCCGTACTGCTGCCGAACGGCGAAGCGCGTGCATACAACTTCCTGAATTATCTCGGCTCGCCACGCGACGTGATGACGGTGGCGCACGAAGCGGGCCACGGCGTGCACGGCATGCTTGCCGCGGATGCGCAGGGGGCGTTGATGTTCCGCGCGCCGATGGCGTATGCGGAGACCGCGTCGATCTTCGGTGAGATGACGACGTTCCGTTATCTGCTCGAGCGCACCGCGTCGGACGAACAGAAGCTCGCGTTGTTGATGGAAAAATCCGCAGACCACGTCAATACCGTCGTCCGCCAGATTTCGTTCTCGAATTTCGAACGGCGTGCGCACGAGGCGCGCCGCGGCGGCAAGCTGACGGTCGCCGACTACAGCGCGGCATGGATGGACGTGACGCGCGCGTTTTACGGCGAACCCGGCACGCTGTTCACGTACGAACACGTCGACAACTTGTGGTGCTACGTCGGCCACTTCCTGCGTCCGTTCTATGTCTACGCGTACGCGTTTGGCGAGCTGTTCACGCAGTCGCTGTTCGCGCGCCGCGCGGATTTCGGCGCCGAATTCGAGCCGATGTATCTGAATCTGCTGCGCGCAGGGGGCAGTCAAGGCGCGGTCGAGTTGATGGCGCCGTTCGGGCTCGACCCGCGCGACCCCGATTTCTGGCGCCGCGGCATCGAGGCGAGCATCAGCACCTGGCTGGATGAAGCGGAAACGATATCGGCGCGCCTCGGCGTGACACCGGGATAAGGAGAGGACCGTGAGCGACATTCGACCGTTTCGCATCGACATCGCAGAAGATCAGCTGGTCGATCTGCGCCGGCGACTTCTCGCCACGCGCTGGCCCGATGCGGAGACGCCCAACGACTGGACGCAGGGGGTGCCGCTTGCGTACATGCGCGACGTGTGCGCGTATTGGGCAGACAAATACGACTGGCGCGCAACGGAAGCGCGGCTCAATGCGTTCCCGCACTTCATCACGAACATCGACGATCTCGACATCCACTTCATCCACGTCCGCAGCAAGCACGCGGACGCGCTTCCGCTGGTGATGACGCACGGCTGGCCCGGGTCGATCGTGGAGTTTCACAAAGTGATCGCGCCGCTGTCCGATCCAACCGCGCACGGCGGCGACGCCGCGGATGCGTTCCATGTGATCTGCCCATCGCTGCCGGGATACGGCTTCTCGGGCAAGCCGACGGCTACGGGATGGGGTGTCGGGAAGATCGCCGGTGCGTGGGACACGCTGATGACGCGCCTCGGGTACAAACGCTACGTCGCCCAGGGCGGCGATTGGGGATCGGGCGTTGCGACGGCGATCGGCATGCAGAATCGCGGTCAATGTATCGGACTGCATCTCAACATGCCGAACGCGGGCGCCACGAAGGAATCGTTGGCGAATCCGACGGAGCGCGACAAACGGGCGCTCGAAGGGGCGCGCTACTATCAACAATGGGATTCTGGATACTCGAAGCAACAGGCAACACGACCGCAGACGCTCGGCTACGGCTTGGCCGACTCACCCATTGGCCAGGCCGCGTGGATTCTGGAGAAGTTCTGGGCTTGGACGGACTGCAACGGTCATCCGGAGAACGCAATTTCGCGCAACGAGCTGCTCGACAACGTGATGCTGTATTGGCTCACCGGTTCGGGTGCATCGTCCGCGCGGTTGTATTGGGAGAGTTTCGGCAAGGGGACGGGTGGCGCCGATGACGGCGTGCGGCTACCGACCGGCTGCAGCATTTTTCCGAAGGAGATTGTCGCGACACCGCGCTCGTGGGCGCAGGTGCGCTACAAGAACATCGTCTACTGGAATGAACTGGAACACGGCGGCCACTTCGCGGCGTTCGAGCAGCCGGCGATATTTGTCGAGGAATTGCGCAAGTGTTTCCGCTTGATGCGCTCGTAATGAATTGAGGTGAATGAGATGTCTTACGCCAACGCGCGTCGCGTCGTCGACGCCGACAGCCACCTGATGGAGCCGCCGGAGTTCCTGCGTTCGCACGCGCCGGCGCACATTCGCGATCGCCTGCCGACGATCGCCGGCGGTTTGGCCGTACTCGACGTGAAAGCGGGCGACCGCGAGCCGGGCGCATACGCAGCGCTCGTCGCACTCGGCGACGATCTGTTGCGCAAAGGTCCGAAGTGGTACGACGCGCTCGGCGCCGTGAATCCGCGCGAACGCGGCACCGCGCTCGATCTGCTCGGCTTCGAACATCAGGTGGTGTACTCGTCGTTGTGTGCGCCGCTGTTCGGGATCACCGACAGCGCGCTGCGTTACGCGGCCTATCGCGCGCACAACCGCGC